>CAJOKK010000103.1 GCA_905235165.1 uncultured Atopobiaceae bacterium
CGAGCAGGTAGCGACCCACGCCAGCATCGCTGCTGGCGGCGCACACATGGTCGGCCACCGAGCGTGCGTCTGCAGTGGCGTTGGCTACCGCCACGCCGTCACCCGCAGCCTGCAGCATGGGTGCATCGTTAGCCGAATCGCCAAAGGCCACGGCATCGCTTGTCTCGCAGCCCAAAGCCCGGCAGATCCAGACAAGGGCGCTGCCCTTGGAGGTACCCGCAGCCATAAACTCAAAGTTCTTCGCGTGCGACGAGGTGACGTCAACCTCCGCAAACTCGCTCAGGGCCGCACGAAGCCTTTCCCTGGTGGCAAGGTCTCCCCAGTAGAGCGTGACCTTATCCACGCCATCGTAGGCTGTCAGCAGCTCGGGAATGGCGGCATCATGCGGCTCCCGCAGCTTGCGAACGGTTCGCAGGCTGTGCTCGTCAATGCCATAGCTCCCCAAACGGTCATAGCGCACACGCTCAACAAGCACGCGGTTGCCCACGAAGGCGTCAAAGGTTACGTCAAGCGAACGAACACGCTCGTAGATGCGATCAACCAGCTCGATGGGCATAGCCTGCCGATGCAGAAGCTCCTTGCTGGACGCGTCGGCGATCGCGGCACCGTTGGCACCCACTAGATAGCGTGTCGCGGGATGGGTGGCCAAGACCTCCGGAATGGCATCAATCGGTCGTCCCGTGCAAGGAACGAACGCGACGCCTCGATGCGCCAAGGCATCGAGGGCCGTGAGGTTTGTCTCGGGAATGGACTTGTCCTGAGCGAGGAAGGTGTCATCGAGGTCAGTCAAGACGACCCTTGGATGACGCACCTCTCCAAGGCAGCTAGCCACGATCGGCCAGGCTGACGTAGCCCTCGTTCTTCATGACCGCGTTATAGGCCGGCCTGATGATGCGCGCCGGCCCGTAGAGCTCCTCCATGCGGTGTGCCGCCCAACCGGCCATACGAGCGATGGCAAAGATGGGGGTGAAGAGCTCCTGGCTGATGCCCAGCATCTCATAGACAAAGCCCGTATACATGTCGATGTTGGTCGAGATGGGCTTGCTGATGCGTCGCACATCTCGCATGACCTCGGGACCAAGGCGCTCGACACGCTTGATGAGCTCGAGCTTCTCCAGCTGGCCCTTCTCCTCGGCGAGCTTTGCCGCATAGCTCTTGACGATCTCTGCGCGAGGGTCGGTAACCGTATAGACGGCATGGCCCAGACCATAGATGAGGCCCGACTGGTCGAAGGCCTCGCGGTTCAAGATCTTGGTGAGATAGTCGGCCACCTCGTCGTCGCTATCCCAGCGCTTGACGTTGTCAGCGATGTCGTTGATCATCTCGCCAGCCTTGTAGTTGGCACCACCGTGCTTGGGGCCCTTCAGCGAGCCGAGGGCCGCGGCGTAGGCGGAATAGGCATCCGTGGCAGACGAAGAGAGGACGCGCGTCGTAAAGGTGGAGTTGTTGCCGCCGCCATGCTCGGCATGAAGCATGAGCATGACGTCAAGCAAGAGGGCCTCGTCACGCATAAAGCCCTCGTCGCCACGGAGCACGTCCAGGATGCTCTCGGCGATGGAGTACTCGGGACGCGCGGGCGGAATGCGCAGCTTCTGATCGTAGCGCTCGGAGTGCTCAGCCGCATAGGCAATGGAGGCCACGCGCGGCCAACGGCCAAGCAGCGACAGGGCCACGTCGACCTCGTGAACCGGCGTGGTGTCATCGGGCGTCGGATCGAAGGCGTAGAGCAGAAGCGTCGCGCGCTGCAAGACGTTCATGATGGAATGGCTATAGGCCATGCGCGGGAAGATGGAGAGATAGCCCTCGGGCAGCTCACGGCGCATGCCCACACGGGCGCGGAAGTCCTCAAGCTGGGCCTCGTTGGGAAGCGCACCCGCGATGAGCAGGTAGGCGACCTCCTCATAGCCAAAGCGCCCATCCTTCTGGGCACCGGCAACCAGGTCAGCCATGTCGTAGCCACGAATCGTCAGACGGCCCTCATCGGGAATGACCTTGCCATCGACCTTGTTGTAGCCATGAACACCCGAGACGGTGGTGAGGCCAACAAGCACGCCCGAACCGTCGGCATTGCGCAGGCCCCGCTTGACGTCGTAGAGCTCGTAGAGATCGCTGGGAATGGCATCGGCATGCTTCATGCCGTCGTAGAGCTGCTCGGCCTCATCAGAGATGCCCATGCCCACGGAGGGCATGGGATAGGCGTCCATCGCCTGCATGAGCGCGGACGTCTCGCGAGCGGACAAGAGCTTGCGAAAACGCCTGGGTATCGAAACTTCCGGCATGGGTCCTCCTTACTATCAGCGCTAGAGTCGGTACATATAACGAAAGACTTCTTCGCGCTGTAAGGTGATTTGCACGTCAAGGGTCTGGGCAAGCTCGTCGAGTCGCGCCTGCAGCTCAGAAAAGCTCACGTTGGCATCCTCGAGGTCAACGAGCATCGTCATCGTAAAGATGCCCTGCAAAATCGTCTGCGAAATGTCGAGAATGTTGGCATTGTGCTCCGCAAGGGCACCCGCCACAGCGGCTACGATTCCCGAGCGATCAGAGCCCAGCACCGAAATGACGGCGCGGTTGGTAGCGTGATCAGTAGGAGCAGGCATGACAACCTCCAATCGGTCAAACGTGTTTGCCCATTCTAGCGAAGTATGCGCGCGGTTTAGCAGGCCTTCATCGAGTTGAGCCCGAGTTGAAACCTAGGCAAGGACGAAGGGACGAATACTCCTGAAATATCGCGGGGTATTGCCCGGGCAACACGTTGTGACAAGAGCGTCCTTGAGATGTCGCGAAATGTTGCATGGACAACAAACCGTGAGAAACCCAAGCAATGCAGGCAGCCCTCTGAAACAACTGAAGGGACACCGGCAAAGCAACCAGCCCCTAAAGAAAGCTTCTAGTTCTGGGAAGCGCAGGAGGCGTTCCCATTTGCCTCAAAGAGAGCAACAACATCCTCAACGGACATATCGAGCGCAACGGAAAGCTCCAGCAAAGAACGCTCACGCGCCTGCTTGAGAATGCGCTCGTAGGCAAGAGGCGGTTTCTTGTTACGCGACTTGACTTCCTCGATGCGGGCACGGAAAGTCTTTACGACCGCCATCGTATCGCGGCAAGAGCCATTCTTAATCTCGGTACGGAAGAATTCTTCCTCCAAGGAGGCGCTACGACCACGGTACTCAACCATGTCCATCTCGTCGTAGCCATCGATAAGGGCCTGAGCCTCATCATGGGAGACCACCGGACGCAAGCGCGCCTCGCTCGCCACAGGAAAGCTGATGCGGACGGATTGACGCCCGCCGATTGGCATAAGCATATAGGTTTGCTGCGGGACTTCGACCACCTCGTCCACTCGACAGACGCCCTGCCCAGGATGAACGATGTACTCGCCTACCTCGTACATAAAGGTACCCCCTTCGCGATATGTACTTGATTTTATCACGAAGGGGGTAAAATGCGCTCACTCAGCGATTTTATGTTGCAATGGAAACAAAGCGAGCGTAGCGTTTCTCGGTTTGTGCCTATTTACGAGACTTGGACTTGCCCAAACGGCGGTCTGCGCCCCAGAAGCTACAGGCAACCATGCCAGGTCCAACATGGCAGCCAATCGTCGGCCCGATGTTGCTCACGATAATGCGAGCATCAGGGTTAGCCTTCTTCAGCATCTCGATGAGACGATCGACCTCTTCGGGACAGTCCGCACCGCCAACGCTGACGATGGGACCGTGAGCGGAGTCATCGCGGTCCTCGGTATAGAACTTCGCAAGGCGCTTGAGGCCCTTCGTACGGCCACGCGTCACGCCAACGAAACCGAGCGTGCCATCAGTGCCAACGTTCAGCAGGGGCTTTGCGTCAAGCGTTCCGGCAACGAAGGCGACGGACTTGGGAATACGCCCACCTCGCTGCAGGGTATCCAGGCTATCGACCATGAAGAGCGTCTGGACGAAGAAGCGAGCCTCCATCGCCCAGTCGTAGACCTCCTTGGCCTCTGCTCCCTCATCGCGCATACGCACGGCTTCCTCGATGAGCAAGCGCATGGGAACGGTAGCCATACCGGAATCGATGATGTAGATGGGCAGGTCATCCTTGCCGAGCTCTTCCTTCAGGCGGTCAAGCGCGCCAACGGCACCGTTATAGCCACCGGAAAGACCGCTAGAGATGGAGAAGACCACACTCGGAAGCCCCGTATCGAGGGCAGCGCGGAAGGCCTCGTCAAAGGCGAGCGGCGAGGGCTGGGAGGTCATGGGAGAGGCGCCATCCCTGATGGCCTGATAGAACTCGTGGGGAGTACGAGACTGGAACTGATCGTCAACGCCATGGAAGCCACCATCGGGCTTACCGGCCTCAGTGTAACTGAAGGGAATGATGCTAATTCCCATACGTTGGGACTCTTCGACCGACAGGTCGCACGTCGAGTCAGAGATCAGGTTGAACTTCACCGACATGGAACCTCCTTCTGAGAAGCCATTACTCAACACAACACTATATTGTAAAGGTTAGGGCAATTCATCCCAGCAAGGAGGTATCCATGGCAAACGTTGATTCTGTTCGCCGAGATGCCGGAGACGGCGGAGCTGCGCTGCGCAGGCTGTCACTGCGCTTTGTCGGCCAGGTTCAGGGCGTAGGCTTTCGATGGAATGCGAGGAACACTGCTCGCAGCGTTGGCACGACCGGCTGGGTAAGAAACGAGTCAGATGGCAGCGTGACCATGGAGCTTCAAGGCACCGACGAGCAGATTGCCGCGTTTTTCGGTGCCTTCAACCGAGTGTACGTACACTACCCCATCGAATACGTCATTGACGAGAAGGACGAGATTCCCGTGCACGAGAGCGAGCACGAATTCAGGGTGCGCCTCTAGGGAGAAGGACGAGTACGAGATACGGCTTCCCGTGCGTTTTAGTTGCCTGGGGAAGACCGTCGGTGGCGGTGCGGGACTCAATGCGAACCCTGAGGCTGGCACTACGAATGAGTTAAAAGAGGCTCGTTTTTACTCGTTACGGCGGGGAGGGCGGCCAGCCCTGCGCGAACTCTGCGACAAGGGCATTCGTCGCTACGGCGCGGCAGCTGCGGGACTCGCTCGCTTCGCTCGCTCGGACAAGTCCTCGCTCCCGCCGCGCCTGCGCTCCTCATTGTCGCAGAACGTTCGCGCAGGGCTGGCCGCCCTCCCCGTCGTAAGGAGTAAAAACGGGCCTCTTTTAACTCATTCGTAGTGCCAGCCTCAGGGTTCGCATTGAGTCCCGCACCGCCACCGACGGTCTTCCCCAGGC
>CAJOKK010000104.1 GCA_905235165.1 uncultured Atopobiaceae bacterium
CGCTGATGGACGCCGGCGTGCCCATCAAGCGCCCCGTGTCCGGCGTGGCCATGGGCCTCATCCAGGAGGCCGGCAAGACCGTGGTGCTCACCGACATCCAGGGCCTCGAGGACTTCCTCGGCGACATGGACTTCAAGGTGTGCGGCACCACCAAGGGCATCACCGCCATGCAGATGGACAACAAGGCCACGGGCCTCACGCCCGAGATTCTGCGCAGCGCCCTGATGCAGGCGCACGAGGGCCGCATGTTCATCCTCGACACCATGCTTGAGCAGATTCCTGCCCCGCGCGAGACCACCAAGGAGACCGCGCCGCAGATTCTCACCATCACCATCCCCACGGACAAGATCCGCGACGTGATTGGCTCAGGCGGCAAGGTGATTCGTGGCATCCAGGACGACACCGGCGCCACCATCGACATCCAGGAGGACGGCACCATCTTCATCGCCGGCACCAACGGTGCAGGTAACGCTGCCGCCGAGCGCATCAAGGCCATCGTCAAGGTGCCCGAGGTGGGCGAGGAGTACACCGGCCGCGTGGTGGGCATCCAGGCCTTCGGCGCCTTCGTTGAGCTGCTGCCCGGCAAGGACGGCCTGCTCCACATCAGCCGCGTTGCCCAGGGCCGCGGTGATAAGGTTGAGGACGTGCTCAACATTGGCGACGAGGTGCGTGTGAAGGTTCTGGAGGTTGACGAGAAGGGCAAGATCAGCCTTGACCGCATCGACAAGCCCGAGGCTCCCGCCGGCTCTGGCCGCAAGCCGTCCGGCAACGAGGGCGAGCGCCGCACCCGTCGCCCGGGTGACAACGGCAAGCCGTCCGGCGGCAACAAGCGCCAGCCTCGTCGTCATCACGAGGGCTAAGCACTGAGCTTGCTGCAGCATGAACGAGCGCGCGGGGGTGGAAGCAGATGCTTCCACCCCCGTTTTTGTGTCGCAGACTGGGCCTCGGGAGGGGCTGGGGAGCCTGGGCGAGCAGCTGCGACAAGAGCGCTCGGGCTGAGGGCACGGCAGCTGCGGAACTCGCTCGCTGCGCTCGCTCAGACATGTCCTCGCTCCCGCCGCGCCTTCGCTTCTCGCCGCCGCAGAGGCAAGCGAGGGGTTTCCCGCCGCCCTCCGCCAATCGTGACGGTATCGGTTGGAAGGGGGCGTTCTTCTCCCCTGCGGACGCGTGCGCGGGATTGGAGCCTTTTGGCGAAAGGTGAAGCGCCCCGTCGTGGGGCGGGTGGCGATTTGACGCTACACTCACTGTATCGACAGCAGCCCACGACGAGGGGAGTTTGGCATGGAGACGCGTGTTGCGGTGATCGGGATTATCGTTGAGGACGACAAGGTTACGACCGAGCTGAACGAGATTCTGCATGAGTACGGCGATTACGTGGTCGGGCGCATGGGCGTGCCGTATCGCGCGCGCGGCATCAACGTGATCAGCATCGTGATTGACGCGCCGATGGACGTCATCTCCGCGCTCGCCGGCAAGCTGGGGACGCTGGAGGACGTGAGCGTGAAGACCGCGTACTCGAACGTGACTTTCGAGGACTAGCGATTGTTACAGGGCGCCGGCCCCGTTCTTGCCTGTTGGGCGGAAACGGGGCCAGCGCTGACCTGCGAAATGAGTCAAAAAGGACTACGGTAACTGACTCATTTTGATGGTTTCGGCGATGACTTGAGCGGCCAATTGAGCACCTTCGGCTGTGGGATGCACGCCATCGCGTGACCACAGGCGCTCCGGGTTATTCGCCTCGCAGAAGGCCTCGCCAACGTCAGCTACGAACGCACCTGTTGCTGCGGCTACTTCGTGGTAGGCCGCATGGAGCTCGTGGCGCATCTCGTCGAAGGTTAGGCCGACCTTCTCAAGGCGCGGCGACCCCTTGGCGTAGGGCCAGGTCGCATAGAGCAGCGGAACGGCATCGCTCGAACGGACCTGCTCGCACAGCTTGCTTGCCGAGGCCACGAAACGCTCCCGCGTCACACAGGGAGCGTTGCTCATCTCTTGCAAGGTCACGATGTCCCAGTGCTCGCTTGCCAAGGCTTCCTGCGTGCGAGCGCCAAGGCGCGTCTTTGGGTTCAGCTGCTCAGCCAGGCGCGCGCCGCCACGCGCGTGCACGACCACCTCGGCATCAAGCAGCTCAGCGAGCTGATCGGGCAGGCCGTGAGCCGTGGTAAGGCTGTTTCCCAGCATGAGGATGCGCATGTTCTTCTCCTGCGCTATGAGTTGTCGAACACGTCGTTTCTGTTGATGCGCAGGAGGATTTGGTCGAGGTCGAAGGTGCCGATGAGCACGCCGCAGACCTCGCCGCCCGAGAAGATGAGGATGTTGCGGCGCGACGAGATGGCGAGGGGGCGCGACCAGCGCATGCAGTCGATGTCGTCGTAGCGCACGATGCGTTTGCCGCCGACGAAGGGCGTGACCTCGAGGTGGTCGTCGAAGGTGGCGACGCGGTAGTGGCGCAGCGCGGACCACATGACGAACATCACCAGCACAAAGGAGGAAAAGAAGCCCAGCATGATGGTTGGGTCTGCTTTGAAGACGCCAACGTGACACAGCCAGCAGAGCACCAAGCCCAGCGTTCCCATGAACATCATGGACAGGGAGAGGGCACTTGTGAGCGCGAAGGGGATGACGTAGGTGTCGTGACTGCTGTGATGGCGCTCGGAGAGGCGCGTGCTGACCGCCCATTCAACAAGCATGGAAATGCCCGGCAGTGCCGCACAGGCCGCGACGAACAAGCAGAAGATCATGCGCGCGCCACCCCCTTGCGGGGCAGCAAACATCGAATGTACGATTTGCTCGCTTTCATGTCTTTGCACGCTTCACCTCTGATGGACCGTGTCTCCACCCTATCGTTAACCAGCCATTTTGTTGGCGAGTCATTGGCGTACGGGGCTTCTTGCGCCGCACGCGGTAATGCGAATTTGCCCAGCGTAGCCGTATTGCCCGCAGGCGGTTGTGGCACGCGATGGGCGTGTCGCGGAGCCTTTAGACCGTGATTGTGGCGAACTTAGAAACAAGGCGTTCGAGGAGGTCGACCGTCTTCTCAAGGCTGCTCACGGGAATGAACTCACGTACGGAATGCGCTGCGTAGCCGCCGGTTGCGATGTTGGGGCAGGGCAGGCCGCGGAAGGTGAGCTGGGCACCGTCGGTGCCACCACGAACGGCAACAACGCGCGGCTCTATGCCGACCTCGCGGTTGGCCTCAAGGGCGAAGTCAATGAGGAACTCCTTGCCCTTGAACTGTTCGCCCATGTTGCGGTACTGCTGGCGGAGGGAGACCGTCACGGTGTCCTCGCCGTAGCGGGCGTTCATGAAGGCCGCGATGTCGCGCAGGGTTTGCTGGCGGCGCTCAAAGATGCTGGCATCGAAGTCGCGCACGATGTAGGACAGGCGGGCCTCGCTGGCGGTGCCCTGGATGGCGATGGGGTGATAGAAGCCCTCGCGGCCCTCGGTGTGCTCGGGGCGCTCATGGGCCGGAATGAGGGATTCGAACTCGGCGGCCAGGGTGATGGCGTTGACCATGATGTCCTTGGCTGATCCAGGATGGACCATCACGCCCTTGAAATCGATGTCGGCCTGGCAAGCGCTGAAGCACTCGTAGTTGAACTCGCCAAGGGCCTCGCCGTCGACGGTGTAGCAATATGCGGCGCCAAAGCGATCGAGGTCAAGCAGGTCGGCACCGTGACCGATTTCCTCATCGGGAACGAAGGCGATCTTGAGCGTGGGGTGCGGCAGGGCGGGATCGGACTGCAGGCGGGCTATGAGGGCGCAGATCTCGGCAACACCGGCCTTGTCATCGGAGGAAAGGAGGGTGGTGCCGTCGGAGCAGATGATGTCCTGGCCAACGAACTTGGCCAGGTCGGGCTCCTGCTCGGGCGTGGTGGCGATGGGCTTGCCGTCTACAACGCCCGCCAGCAGATCGCCGCCCTCATAGTGCACGATGTGGGGCTTGACATGGTCTGCGGGGGCATCGGGAGCGGTGTCGATGTGGGCGCACAAGCCAAGGGCAGGGGCCGCCTCGGCGCCCGCAGAGGCGGGAAGGCTCGCCGTGACGTAGGCATGCTCGTCAACCGTCACGTCGTCACAGCCCAAGGCGCGCAGCTCGTCGCCAAGGAGAGCAGCCATGTCGTGCTGGCAGGCCGTCGAGGGGGTCTGCTGCTCGTTCTCGGGATCGGACTGAGAGGCAACCTGCACATAGCGCATAAAGCGCTCAACGACATCGGACATTCTGCTTCCTTTCTGCGGATTGGCGGCGTCGGTATGGCGACGCAAGACGGTTATGGGACGCGATTTCAACGGCGTGCAGCGGCTGACGCTACTACTGCTCGAAGAAACGCTGGTAGAGGGCTATTTCGCTTGGGGTGTTCACACTTGACGAAAAGCTTACGCTACCAGGTGCCTCGGCTTTGGCAAGAAGCCCACGCGCCCGCAGCACCTCGTGCAGGCGGCGTGCCGTGCCCTCGCCCCCATCAAAGAGCGGGGCGCCGCCCACCACGTCGCGGATGATATCGGCAACGAAGGGATAGTGGGTGCAGCCCAAGACCACAGCATCAACGGTGCCACGGTAAGGACCCACAAGCTCCTCTAGGAGGCTGCGAATCTCGGGCGAGGAGAGGTCTCCCTGCTCGATGAGGTCAACGAGGCCCACGCAGGCGACGGGAATGACCTCGGCCTGGCTTCCCCAGCGAAGAACGAGGCGCTGAAACTTTTCGAGAGCCAGCGTGGTAGAGGTGGCCATCACCAGGATTCGCCCACATGGGAAGGCCAGCGCAGCCGGCTTGAGGGCCGGTTCGACACCGATGATCGGCAGGTCGGGATATTCGCTGCGCAGGGGTGCGGCGGCGGCAGCCGTGGCGGTGTTGCAGGCAATGACGATGGCCTTGGCGCCTTCGTCTAGCTGGCGGCGCACGATTGCACGGGACAGAGACAGGATGTCTTCGGCCGTTCGATCACCATACGGGGCATTGGCCGAGTCTCCAAAGAAGTGGAAACGCTCATGGGGAAGCTCGGCGACCATGTCGCGCAGCACGCTGATGCCGCCGAGGCCGGAGTCGAACACCCCGATGAAGCCGTCTGCCCCCACGCTCATGTCACTCCCCTTCTGTTCTGTATCTAACGCGTTTAAGGATAGCGCTGCGCGAGGCCTTGCGCTTGCGACGGATGGGGCCGGCGTTGCATGGGACGACGCTCTATGACGGCTCTAGGTTTGCCCTGAGCTCCTCGAGGAGCTGCTGGCGGGCAAGGCGGTATGCGTGCTCGGCTCTTCCAGGCGTCAAAGTCCAAGACGCCCCTTTTCTCAAGCGCTCTTGCCAGGAACGCGGCAACCTGGTCCATCCTGCGAACGTCATGCAGGTCAAAGGGGGTTACGGGAACTACTTGGATTCCAAGAAACTCTAAATCGCGAGCTCTTCGACGGTCAGCATCTGCCTTGGCAATCCGCCCGCTCCGCCAAACCGTTGCCTCAGGATCTGCGTCTTCCGGATGCTCTCGGGCGGCTACCAGCGCTGACGATGCCAGGGGATCGAGGTGGAAGGCGGCGCTCTCGTATTCCATGTCCAAAAGCGCGTCTTCCCAGAAGGCATCGAGGATGTAGCTACCACCGCCCACGAGACCGCGCACCCATTCAGGCGGCTCAAGGGAGACGTTAAGCGTAGGTTTGCCGAAGCCGTAGCCGCCCTCAGCACGCGGGAGACTCATCGCAAGGGAAAGAAGCGTTTCGCTCGGAGAGGCGGAACCTTCGATAGCGTAGGCCAGGGCCTTGCGGAGCTTCGACGCGCCGCCACTCAGCTTCACGTAGGCGGCGTAGTGCCTGATGCGCTCGACGGTGGTTACAGGAGGGAGCTCATATTGAGCTTCGGAACCCTGTTCAGGAACGGGATACAGCGAGTAAGTTCCACAAAGCTCCATGATGAGCTGGGTAAGCTGAAGCAGCGATAGCTTGGGAGCCAACTGGGCCACGATGAGCTCGGGGCCCACAAAGTAGAGGTAGGGATTAACCCGCACGAGGCTATCGGCCGGGAGCGCACGTGGCAGCTCACGCGTGCGCATTTTGAGTTGATGCACCCGCTTACCGCGCTCGAAGACAGCAAGTTCAAGGGGAGTCTCTTTCGTAAAAGTTCCGATGTCGCCCAGCTGCCAGAGCTCGACATGCATGTTGCATTCCACGCTCTCGAACGAAAAGCCCGTGCTTTCAAGCATGGGGACCGGCAACGTAGTCGAGCGATCCACGGGGACGAGCTTCATCGGTTCGTCGCGTCCAAGGAAACGCAGGCGGTACGAGCGTCTCTCAATTTCGGGCAGCGCCACGACCGGCTGTCGATACCGAACGAATCGCAGCGCCCTCAGTGCAGTTTGTCCGGCCAAGACGTGCATGAGCGATCAACCTCCCAAAATCCCCCTCCCTATCGCACCTATTTTTCATTCTAGCTTTAAATTATCTGGGCTTTTGTTAAGACTCATTGCAATAGGGAGGGGCTTTTTGAGGTTACTTTCACCAAAATGCGTCTAAAGGCACTTGCAAACGCCGAGGTCAGGGCATGTGAATTTTGGCTCTGTTTCGCGCCGATGGCAAAATGAGACCGTTTTTCGATGGTGCTGACCTGCACTTTTGCGAGTGCCCTTTCCCCACCGTGGGGAAAGGGCACTCGCGCATTTGTAAGGTGCAGGCAATCTACCTGCGCAAACGATTCTAAGGCGATTTACGGCCTCATTCTGCTATTTACGAACAGTTGTTCGCTTTTTGCTTTTTACAGCCCGTAGAAGGGCTCTCCGCAAGCCGTTCACCTGCACTTTCTTCACGCATCGTTTCCGCAGGTAAACAAGCCGTTCGCACAAGCAGCTCAACGCATCGTTTTCCCTGTTGAAGGCAGCGCGCTCCCCTATGCCAGGACCTCTCCGGCTATGCGAGCGGTTTCAGAGGCGTCCTTTGCGTAGAAGTCGGC
>CAJOKK010000105.1 GCA_905235165.1 uncultured Atopobiaceae bacterium
CTGCGCGAACTCTGTGACAAGAACGCTCGTCGCTTTGGCGCGGCAGCTGCGGAACTCGCTCGCTTCGCTCGCTCGGACAAGTCCTCGCTCCCGCCGCGCCTACGCTCCTCGCCGTCGCAGAACGTTCGCGCAGGGCTCGCCGGCGCCCGCCGTCCGCTTCCGGGAGGGCGAGGTCCGCAGCCGCTTATGTAGCTGTCGAGCTAGTTGTCGAGCTTCAGGCCCTTGAGGGCGGCAAAGGGGCTCGCATCGAGGCGGTCCTGCTCACGCTGAGCCTCAAGCTGGTCAGCGTGGCCGCAATCCTCCTCATTGAGGTTGGCGCCGCAGACCGGGCAGAGGCCCTTGCAGTCTTCGCGGCAGAGCACAACGAAGGGCGTCTCCATCAGAAGCGCGGCAAAGAGCGCCTCCGTGAGGTCGACGGTATGGTCGTCGCCCACGAGGGAATAGTCAACCTCGTCTTCGTCGTCATCAGAATAGGAAGCCTCGGCAGGCTCCTCAAAGAGATAGTACTCATCGACCTCAGCCGCCACGTCAAAGCAGGCAGGCTCGAGGCAACGGTCGCAGGCTCCCTCAACATGGGCACGCAGGATACCCGTGGCCAGGATACCCTCGCCCGCGTTGGTGAGCATGAGGTCGTAATCGATGCCCGAAGGCAGGGTGAAGTCGTGGTTGCCAAGGGTGTAGGCAGCCTCATCAAGATGCCCCGCAACCGGCAGGGTGTCGCCCGCATTCGCAAGGCGTTCATCGATTATGGCGATAACCGGATCCATGTGCACTACCAGGTAACGTTATTCGTGGGGTTGCGCGGGCCGGCGTTCTCGCTGAGCGTCTGGCGCACACGAGAAACCGAGTTGGTGACGGACTTGAGGTTGTCCTCGAGGTGAGCCAGAACCGTGTCGGCGTACTCCTCGGCGTTATAGCGGGTATCGCGCTCGAACTGCTGGGCGTTGTCGCGAATCTGCTCAGCCTGGAACTGGGCGAGACGAACGACCTCTTGGTCGCCAGCGAGCACCATGGCCTGCTGCTGAGCATCGGCAACGATGGCGTCAGCCTGCTGCTGGGCGCGCTCGAGGGTCTCGTGCTCCTCCTTGACAATGCGGCGAGCGTCTGCGAACTCCTGGGGGAACTTGCTGCGAATCTCATCGAGGATCTCGTAGACGTACTGCGCATCGATGATCTTGCGATTGGTGCCACCAGTCAGGGGCGGTTTAGCCTCGTTCACTATCTGCTCGAGCTCGTTCAGCAAGCTCTCGATCTCCTCACCCGGCTGCATCCCAGGCTCCTTTCGCACTGTAATATGACAACCACTACCTGCAGCGAAACTGCACGTACGGTCACACTTGAAAGTAAGAATAGCAGAAACTGTGACCCCTGACGCACGCTATGGCTTTTATCGACAAATGCGCATGGAATGTCTTTGAAGCGCCCTCATATGGCCCGTGACGTGCATCGCCGATTCGGCCTCGTTCAAGTGTTTCTCCACGGCTTGACCGAGCGACTGCCGCTGTCTTTATCCGCGCCTTTCCTACTGAGCCGCGCCGAAACGTGCCTCCAGGTGGCGAAGCACTGCCTGGGGAACGAAGGTGCTGACGTTTGCACCGAGCGATACGAGCTCTCGCACGACCGACGAGGAGACATAGCTGTACGCAACGTTGCTCACGATGAAGACCGTCTCGACATCCTTGGCCAGATGGGCGTTAACCCCCGCCTGCTGTAACTCGTATTCGAAGTCGGTCATGCTGCGCAAGCCCTTGACCACGCTACCAGCACCGACCTCGCGACAGAAGTTCATGAGCAGGCCTGTGCAGGGCCTAACCTCGATGCCGTCAGTTGCCCCCACCTCGGCCAAGGTCTCCTCGATCATCTGCACGCGTTCATCGAGGGAGAAGGTCGGGCCCGTGCCGTTCTTGCCAAACGAGGCTGCCACCGCAATCGTTACCTGCGGAAAGAGCCTGCGCGCGCGGAGAATGACATCGAGATGCCCATAGGTCAGCGGATCGAAGGTACCCGGAACAACAACATGGTCGACGGTGTCCGTCTTATCCCTCACTATCATCTTCTCCCCCAATCCTCAGAAGCTCAACAGCGGTGGTTCCATGCGACTTAGACTTGAGCGCCACGGCCTTGCTCGGCGAAATAGATTCGGAGTGCGTCGCATGCTCATAGAGCACGTAGGCCTCCTTCGCAAGGTGTCCCGCCTGGGCAAGACCATCTACCAGCGCGGTTACCTTGCTGGCGGGCATCGCGTAGGGCGGGTCGAGTATCAGAAGCGAGAAGGGCGCACCTTGCACCTCCATTCGCGAGGGCAGATGCATGACGTCTGCGCAGATGACGTCGTAGGTAGACTTGGACGCCTTGAGGCTGCTTGCGTTCTTTCGGATGCGCGCGGCCGCCTTGCGGTCGGCATCGACGAAGGTGCAGTGCGCGGCTCCGCGCGACAGCAGCTCAAAGCCGATGGCACCGCTTCCGGCAAAGGCATCAAGGATGCTCACGTCAGAAAGGTCGAGACCGAAGGCAGACATCACCATCGAGGCCATCTGCTCGCGAGTCCTATCCGTCGTGGGGCGCGTCACGTCACGTCCATCGGGTGCCTCAAGCGCACGGCCCCTCCATTCTCCGCCGACGATTCTCATCAGCGTTCAACCTCCTCAAAGTAGGCGCCAAAGCGATCGCGGACCTCAAGCGCGAGGGTCCGATGGCTTGGCTGGGCAAGCAGTGGATCAGTTCCAGCGAGGGCAAGTGCGTCGGCATGAGCCCAGGTCACGAGTTCCTCGTCCTGATCGAGGTCAGAGATCTTGAGTGAGACACCGCCGTGCTGACGATAGCCCAAAACCTCGCCCTCGTGACGCAGATGCAAGTCGAGCTCGGCCAACTTGAAGCCGTCGGTGGTTGCCTCGAGGGCGTCAAGGCGCTGGCGAGCAGGACTGCCCTTCTTGGCAGCGCAAGACAGGAAGACCTTGCCAGAGATGTCTCCCCTGCCTACGCGACCGCGGAGCTGGTGCAGGGTGGCAAGGCCAAAGCGATCGGCATCGTGGACAAGCATGACCGTCGCGTTTGGCACGTCGACGCCCACCTCGATGACCGTGGTAGAGACGAGCACGTCGGTCTCGCCAGCACGAAAGGCTGCCATGACCGCGTCCTTCTCGGCAGCAGGGGTCTTGCCGGTAAGCAGGGCCACGCGGAGCTCGGGAAAGACCGAGCGGGAAAGCTCGGCTGCGGTCGCGGTGGCCGAGCGAAGGTTCGGGGACACGGACCGGTTGGCCTCGGGAACATCGTCGAGCTCAGAGCCGTCATCGCTGTCGTCAACTAGGGGGCAGACCACATAGGCCTGCTGACCCGCCGCCACCGCCTCGCGAATGGCGCCATAGGCCAGGTCAAGGTTCTCGGGGGCGATGGAGGTCGTAGAGACGCCGGCACCCGGTCGAGGGCGATGCGTGATACGCGAGCAGTCCATGTCGCCGTAGAGGGTCAACGCGAGGGTACGCGGGATGGGCGTCGCCGTCATGGTGAGAAGGTCGGCACCGGCACCCTTGGTACGCAGGGCGCTGCGCTGGTTGACGCCAAAGCGGTGCTGCTCGTCAATGACCACGAGGGACAGCTTGTGGAAGGCTATGTCGTCCGAGAGAATCGCCGTGGTACCAAAGACGACGCTGAGGTCGCCGGCAGAGAGAGCTGCGGCAATCTGCTCCCGCTCGAAAGCGGGAGTCGAGCCAACGACCAGGGCCCAGGAGACGTCTGCCGCGTCGAGCAAGGGGCCGATCTTCTCGGCATATTGGCGCGCGAGCACCGAGGTGGGAGCCATCACCGCAGCCTGCGAATCCGAGTCCGCCACCGCGGCAAGCGCGACGGCAGCCACCGCCGTCTTGCCGGTACCAACATCGCCGAGCAGCAGGCGATTCATCACGCGGGCCTTGGCCATGTCTGCCAAGATCTCGTCTACCGCAAGCTGCTGCTCCTCGGTGAGCTCAAAGGGAAGGGCCTCAAGCAGGGCGTTCTTGTGCGCGCCATCAACGACGTGGCGATGGGGCTCGACCTCAGACAGCTCGATCTGCTGACGAGTGAGCAGGGCGAGCTGCAGGCAGAGAAGCTCGTCAAAGGCAAGGCGACGACGGGCCTCTTCAGCCTCGGCAAGCGATGCCGGATAGTGAACGCAGCGCAGGGCCCGCGCCTCGCTCATGAGGCCATGGGACTGAACAAGCGCGGCTGGCAGGGGGTCACAGACATCCCCCGCATCCTCGAGGGCCGCGGCAATGATGCGACGCATCCAGGATGCGGTGATTCCCTCCCCCACCGGATGCACCGGCAAGACGCGGGCGTAGCCAGAAGCGCCGCCCTCCGTAGAAAGCAGCTCGTGGAAGGGGGCCTTGAGCTGCTTGAATCCATAGTTGAAGGTGACCTTGCCAGAAAGGGCGATCACGTCACCTTGATGCAGCTGGTCAGCCAGCCAGGGCTGACGGAAGAAGGCCGCCTGGATGACGCCCGTCTCGTCATAGGCATCGATCTCAACGATCTGCAGGCGCGGCTTAGGACGCTTGAGCTTCACGCGGTCAATGCGCACCACAACGGTGGCCTCGCTACCCACGTCAGCTTGGGCAACCTTCACGACGTGCGAGAAGTCAAGGTAGCGATGGGGCACGTGAAGAAGTAGGTCACGCACGCGTTCGATGCCAAGGCGCACAAGCGCCTCGTGACGGGCGGGCGTGACAAAACGAAGGCGCGACACATCGTCTGTCAGCGAGCAGGTACGCGAAACGCGCTCTGCTGCCTCGGCGATGGTCGCGCCTCCCGAAGACATATGCGACTTTCGTTACTCGATCGAGAAGATGACGGGGTACAGGGGCTGGTCGCCACGCTGCGCGTCAATCTCAAGGTCGGGCTGGGCATCCTCGATTGCGGAGACGAGACGAACGAGGTCGTCGTCGCTGAAGTCAACGCCCGCGAGGATGGTGAGGGTATCGCCCTCCTCCTCGTCCTGCATGCGCTCGATGAGGTCGAGCGTGACCTGCTGGACGTCGTTGCCCACGATCTCGATGGAGCCATCCTGAATACCCATGACGTCACCGGAGTGGATGGGCGAGCCGTCAGCGGCCTGGGAGTCACGCACGGCCGTGGTGACCTCGCCACCACGCACGTCGGCGAGGGCGGCGGTCATGGCTTCGACGTTATCCTCGAGGTTGCCCTCACGGTTG
>CAJOKK010000106.1 GCA_905235165.1 uncultured Atopobiaceae bacterium
TTCCAAAGGATTGCTCGCGCGCCCTTGTGGTGCATGAGTTCGGGCATACCTTGCAGTCGCTGGCTCTGGGGCCTCTCTACCTGCCCGTCATCGTGCTTCCCTCCCTCATTTGGGCGGGAACTCCGGCACTTGAGCGTCGCAGGCAAAGGCGACGTACATCCTACTATGCCTTCTACACGGAGCGCTGGGCCAACGCCTGGGCCGAGCGCGTGTGTCACGAACGGACGCCGCGCTAACTGCGGCGCTCCTGCTATCGCTTTGCGCGGGAGACCATCACCTCGCGGCACCATTGCTGCCAAGAGCTGGTCGCGGGTACGGGGGCGCCTACACCAACAGCCTCGACTCCCTGGTTCTCGGCGATCTCGAGGGCGCGATACAGGTGGTAGTTGCTGGTTACGATGCAGAACTGGCGTGACGCCAAGCCCTTCTCCCTCAGAAGCTCGCTCGAGAAGACGATGTTCTCCACGGTATCGTCGGCGTGCGGCTCGAGAAGAATCGCCGTCTTGCTCACGCCCTCAACCTCGACGAGCCAGCGATACATGGACTGGGCCTCGGTGGTGCTCCCATCAGGCGTGTCTCCGCCCGTTACGAGGATGGTGCGCTGCGGCGACTCCTTCCAGAGGTCCGCGGCAACCTTGAGCCGCTGCTGAATCGTCAGGGTGGGAACGCCGTCTCTGATGCGTCCCCCTAGCACCACGAGCACGGCATCGTTGGCGATGCGGGACTCCCTATGGCAGGCATCGGCAAGCTTGTCGAACCAGCAAGCGAAGTAGGCGCTGAGGGCACAGGAGAAAACCGCGACGATCGTGGCCAGAATCCACGGAAGATACAAGGGCGTCAAGGCCCAGGTGGCCGCAATCGAGGCAGGTGCGAGCGAGAAGAGCGCGAGGGGAGCCATGCCGATGGTGGGGCCGTTACTCATGAGGCAGCGAAGATTGCGCCCTATGACGATGCAGCAAAGAATCGTTGGGATGAGCCAGAAGGCTAGGTCGATCCTCGAAAAGACGTAGGCGAGAAGAAGCAGGTCGTAGGCCGAGCAAAGCACAAAGAGCAGGACGGCCAAGCGTGCGAACCTGGTCTCGACAGCACTCAAGGTGTTGATGGTGCCTCGTTCTTCTCCCATGCTGGTCCTCGCTGTCCTTCTCCCCATACGACCTATGTCGAGTTGTCTTGCCCGTCTGACTTCCCAAACTAACACATGGCCTGCCGTATCGAGCGAGCGAAACGCAACAACCAGCCCACTCTCAAAAAGCTACAGCTTGCCGAAAGCTTCCTGCCCTCTTGCCTTGGGCTGATATATGGTTGACGCGTCACTGAGCCCGCTTGCGCTGCGGGTTGTGTGCCTCGTGCGAGGCATGTCCCACGGAAAGGGGAAGAGCATGGCAATCTTCGACAGGATTTCCGACATCTTGAAGGCCAACGTTAACGACATGATTGACAAGGCGGAAGACCCCGTCAAGATGGTCAAGCAGCTCATCATCGAGATGGAGCAGCAGGTTGACGAGGCAACCCAGGCGCTTGGCCAGGCGATGGGCTCTCAGAAGGTTGCCGCCAAGGAGCTTGCCGATGCCGAGGCGAAGGCTGCCGACTGGAATGACAAGGCCAAGCTGGCCCTCAAGAACGGCAACGAGGAGCTTGCCCGCAAGGCGCTTGACGTCAAGGTGAGCCTCGACGGGCAGATCGTGCAGCTTCGTGCCTCCTATGACAACATTACCGAGCAGGTCGACAAGCTGAAGGAGCAGACCCAGACCCTGCGCGTCAAGCTGGACGAGGCCCGCGCCCGCCAGAACGTGTTGACCGCTCGTGCGAAGATGGCCGAGGCTTCGCAATCGGCCGCCAAGTCGATCAACGCGACGAGCATCGACTCCGCCTTCGCGAAGCTCGATCGCCTTGAGGCGAAGATCGTTGAGCAGGAGAGCGTGGCCGAGGCCTTTGCCGAGATCAATTCTGGCGAGACGGACGTGGCCAACGAGTTTGCCGAGATGTCGCGCAACAACGCCGTTGACGACGAACTTGCGCGCCTCAAGTCTGAGCTGGGAATCTAGCAGAATCCCTTGTGTGAATAGCTAAGGTGATCGCTTGGGCAGGTCGGGCGTCTGCGCTCGGCCTGCCCGCTGTGGCATCGCGTCAATCTTCGGGAGGCACGTCATGGATTCTTCAACGCTCGTCCTGGTGCTGATACTCGCCATCATCGCAATCATGGTCATGAACGCGAACAAGGGCTCCTCGAGTGCCGTCCCGTCTGCCAAGGGAACGGGTTCCTCAAACACGTCGACGCTCAAGCAGTCGGTTGAGGATATCAAGGCAACCAAGACCTCGCGCGTGGTTGACCAGGTTGCCATTCTTGACGAGCTCGAGGCAACGAGTCCCAACTACCGCCAGTACTGCGAGCTGGTGGGGAACGCCCAGAAGGAGGGCGGCGTGATTGCCCCCTATAGTCGCAAGCAGGTTGCCTATTACGAGATTCGCTGCTATCGCATTGAGAATCGCGGTTCAGGCGACGTCGAGACGTTGGTTGCGCACGAGAAGTCCTTCGATCCTTTCTACTTCACCGACGGTTCGTGCGAGACGCCTGTCTACGTTGACATCGATTCCTTTGGCGACCACGTCATGCTCGTGAACTCGACCAACCACATCGAGGGGCCAAACTCAGAGTTTGCAAAGGCGGTCACCGACGCTGGCGGCACTGTTCCCGCGGGAGGCAGTGGCGTGACGGCGATCGTGGGTGAGCTTGCCTCGGTGGTCGTGCATGGCTTTGGCCAGGCGCGCGACGCCATCCGCGCGGGCCTGACCCCGCAGTACGGCTTCGCCCTCGCGACGGCGGGCGGACCGAGCTTCTCGTCGGCGGATAACGCGGTATGGTCGCACGTATCCTTTGCCTACGGCCCCGGCATGGGAGGCGGACACAGGCCCCAGGGCGGCCCGCACGGGGGGCCGCATGGCGGATCGCATGGTTCGGGGCATGGCTCCAACAGGCAGCAACCGTCTGGGCTTGAGAGCTTTCTTGGCGGGTTTACCGGTGGCTACAGCGGCGTTCCGAGACCCATGCCGCAGCAGCCCTATCAACGTCAGACCTACCGGCGCTCGGGGAGCGGGGACGTGATTGGCGACATGATCACCGGCATGGTCTTGTCGACGGTGCTGGACTCCATGTTTAAGAGCTCGAACACGGCCTCGACGAATACGTCGACACCTACGTCGAGCTTCCGTGGCTACCGCCTTGTGGAGGACGTGGTTCCGCTCAACAGCCCCATCTATTGCATCGGCGAGATCTACCACCATGGGGCAGAGGTGCATATGGGACGCTCGCTCTCCTCGACGTACACGACGTCCTACTTCGCGACGCGTCCCGAGACCGAGCTGCTGGCTGCCCTTGGCGCCTAAGCGGCTCGCGGGGGAGATGCATCGTCTCAGGGAGAATAAAAAATCCGCGCGAACTGACCATCTTTTGTGTGAGCGTTGCAGTCGAGTGCTAGAGTAGACAGGCTGAGAAAGACGCATCGCACAAGGAGGTTTTGCGCGTGGAGCGTATAAAGATCGCAACCCTGTTTGCCGACCAGGACCAGCTTGGTGGCCAGGAGGTCACCGTCGCGGGCTGGGTGAGGTCGATTCGCGACATGAAGAACTTCGGCTTCGTCATGCTCAATGACGGCAGTTGCTTTAAGGACCTGCAGGTCGTGCTTAACCGCGACCAGCTGTCTTCCTACGACGAGATCGTCTCGCAGAACGTCGGCGCCGCCCTCATCGTGCGCGGTACGCTGGCCCTTACGCCCGACCGTCCGCAGCCCTTCGAGCTGCAGGCGCACGAGATCTTGGTCGAGGGCACCTCTACGCCTGACTACCCGCTGCAGAAGAAGCGCACGACGGTCGAGTTCCTCCGCACCATCCAGCACCTGCGCCCGCGCACCAACCTCTTCCGCGCGGTCTTCCGTGTGCGCTCGGTGGCTGCCTTTGCCATCCACGAGTTCTTCCAGAGCCGCGGCTTCGTCTATGTGAACACGCCCATCATCACGGCTTCCGACGCTGAGGGCGCGGGCGAGATGTTCCGCGTGACCACGCTTGACGTCGAGAACCCGCCGCGCACCGAGTCCGGCGCCGTCGACTGGAGCCAGGACTTCTTCGGCAGCGCGACCAACCTCACGGTTTCCGGTCAGCTGCAGGGCGAGAACTTCGCCATGGCCTTCGGCGACATCTACACCTTCGGCCCGACCTTCCGCGCCGAGAACTCCAACACGCGTCGCCATGCCGCCGAGTTCTGGATGATGGAGCCCGAGATCGCCTTCGCCGACCTCGAGGACGACATGGAGCTGGCCGAGGCCATGCTCAAGTACGTCATCCGCGTCGTCATGGAGCGCTGCCCCGACGAGCTGGCCATGTTCAACAAGTTCGTCGACAAGGGCCTGCTCGAGCGCCTCGAGCACGTGGCGAGCTCCGACTTCGCGCGCGTGACCTACACCGACGCGATCAAGATCCTCGAGGATGCCCAGGCTGCGGGCACCAGCTTTGACTATCCCGTGCACTGGGGCGCCGACCTGCAGACCGAGCACGAGCGCTTCCTCACTGAGCAGCACTTCCAGCGCCCGACCTTCGTGACCGACTATCCGGCCGAGATCAAGGCTTTCTACATGCGCCTCAACGACGACGAGAAGACCGTCGCCGCCATGGACTGCCTGGTGCCCGGCATCGGCGAGATCATCGGCGGCAGCCAGCGTGAGGAGCGCCTCGACGTCCTCGAGCGCCGCATCCGTGAGCTTGGCATGGATCCCGAGCAGTACAAGTTCTACTGCGACCTGCGCCGCTACGGCGGTTGCCGCCACGCCGGCTTCGGCCTTGGCTTCGAGCGCCTGGTGATGTACCTGACCGGCGTCGACAACATCCGCGACGTCATCCCGCATCCGCGCACGGTGGGCAACGCCGACTTCTAAGCCACGGCCAAGAAGAGCACGACTCAAACAAAACGACCCCTCTGAACCTGTCGTCAGGATCTCAGAGGGGTCGTTCGCTTTCGAGTGAGTCAGTTACCGAAGACCTTCTTGACCCATTCCCGGAGGGCGGCGCGGGGGCAGGCGAGTGAGTCAGTTACCGTAGTCTTTTTTGACTCATTCTGTTCGCCGGCGAACAGAATGAGTCAAAAAAGACTACGGTAAC
>CAJOKK010000107.1 GCA_905235165.1 uncultured Atopobiaceae bacterium
GTCGACGGGCCTCGCCATCCTGCGCAACTTCGTCAACATCGTGAGGGGATAGTCCATGCTGCTCTTTCCTGCCATCGACCTCATCGCGGGCCAAGTGGTACGCCTGCGTCAGGGCGAGCGTTCCCAGATGGACGTCTATTCGACTGACCCGGTAGCCGTGGCGCGCGACTTTGCCGCGCGTGGTGCCCGCTGGATCCACGTGGTCGACCTGTCTGCCACCTTCGGTGAGGATAGCGACGCCTTGGCTAAGAATGCCCAGGCTATCCGTGCCATCTGCCAGGTGGAGGGCATCAGCGTGGACACCGGCGGTGGCGTACGCGACATGGCGGCCGTTGAGCGTCTGGCTGAGGCGGGTGCCAAGCGCATCGCCATCGGGACCGCCCTCGTGCGTGATCCCGACTTCGCCCGCCAGGCCGCCGAGCGCTTCGGCGAGCTGCTCGTGGCTGACGTCGCCGCCAAGGGGGGAGAGGTGCGCGTGAACGGCTGGCGCGAGGGCGAGGCCCTTGCTGCCGACGAGCTCGTGGCGCGTCTTACTGCCTTGGGCTACCGTCACCTGGTCTTCACCGACGTTGCGCGTGACGGCATGCAGACGGGTATCGATGCGGATGCCTATCGCCACATCGCCGAGGTCG
The DNA here is from genome assembly GCA_905235165.1 of uncultured Atopobiaceae bacterium. Classification (GTDB taxonomy): domain Bacteria; phylum Actinomycetota; class Coriobacteriia; order Coriobacteriales; family Atopobiaceae; genus UBA1367. The sequence goes on from CAJOKK010000107.1 coordinate 633, forward strand.
CGGGCTTTCCCGTTGTGGCCTCTGGTGGCATCGCGACGATCGAGGATGTGCGGGCGCTTGCGGCGCTCGGCACGGACGTCATCGAAGGCGCGATCACGGGCAGGGCTCTCTACGAGGGCACGCTCGACCTGGGCGAGGCGCTAGCCGTGGCCCATGCGGGAGGGGAGCGCGATGGCCGCTGACGCCCTCGAGGCCCTTCGCGAGGAGATGGCTCGCCGCACCCGCACGCAGGCCCAGGATTGGTATCCCACCTTCCGTGCGCGCCATGCCATGCAGGCGGTCTTCGAGACCCTGCGCGAGCAGCGCGGCCAAGGCGAGGTCATCACCCAGCTTCTGACCTGCTGCACCGCTGTTGACCCAATCATCGCGGCTGGCCTTGCCCCTCGCTATGCCGATATCTCTCCGCGCTCGCTTGCCATTGACGGTTCTGCGATGACGATAAGCCCCAAGACGCGTGCCGTCATGTTGCAGCACACCTTTGGCCTCTTCGATCCCGATGGCGACGAAGAACTCGTTCGAAGGACGCACGAGGCAGGCGTCGTCGTGCTCGAGGACTGCGCCCACTGCGCCGGCCACTTCTCGCGTGGAGCGGATGGGCACCCCTTGGCCGACGTCTCCTTTCACTCCTTCGGGGTGCAGAAGATGGCGGCAACCGATTTCGGCTCGCTCACCTGGGTCAACCCGCGCATGGCCGATGCGGGTCTGCGCCAGGCCATCGTGGAGGCCCTTGCGGGGCTGCCCGTGCTCAGTCCGCGCCTGGAGCGCGCCGCGCGCAACTACGACCTGCAGATTCGCGTGCTCATGAAGCTCCCTGCCAAGTTGCGTCACAGCCTCTCCGACAGTCTGAGCGCCCGCGAGCTCTATCTGCCGCCCGTCTCGAGCGCGGAGCGTCGTGGCATGGTCTCGCTCGCTCCCATGCGTCCGAGCGCCTGGGTGTGTGACCACATGCAAACCGGCCTTGCCGACCTCGACTTTCAGGAGAAGCGCAGCCTCGAGGCAACGCGCATCTTTGCCCGTGAGCTCGCTCCTCTCGCCGAGCGCGGTCTTCTCGCCATTCCCGCAGCGGCGCTCGAACGTGAGCGGCCTTTGCTGCGCTTCCCCTTGGTCATCGAAGGCGAGCAGCGAGCGGATGCGCTGATAGAGGCCATTGGCGCGGCGCAGTGCTACTGCGATTCCTGGGGCCGTCCCGCGCTCTTTCCCGGCGTGCTCGACCCGAGTGCCTATGGCCTTGCGAATACCGACGACCTTTCTGCTTGGAGCGAGACGAGCCGTGTGGTTGCGGGGGTCGTTCCCCTGTACACGTCCGTCTCGCCCGATGAGGCGCTTACCGTCTCCCAGGTGGTCAAGCGTTTTGTCAGCTCTTCGTAAAGGAGGAACCCATGCTGTGCAAGCGTGTCATTCCCTGCCTCGACGTCAAGGACGGCCGCGTGGTGAAGGGTGTCAACTTCGTTGACCTTCGCGATGCCGGAGATCCCGTCGAGCTCGCGAGCGTCTACGACCGTGAGGGTGCCGACGAGGTGATCTTCCTCGACATCACGGCGACCTCCGACGAGCGCAACACCACCGTTGAGCTGGCGTCGCATGCGGCCGAGCAGCTGCGCATTCCCTACACCGTGGGCGGTGGCTTCCGCTCGGTGGCCGATGCGCGCACCATGATCGCCGCAGGTGCCGACAAGGTCTCCTTCAACTCCGCAGCGGTGAAGGACCCCTCGCTTCTGACCCAGGCCGCAACGGCCTTTGGTAGCCAGGCCGTCATCTGCGCCATCGACGCCAAGCGCGTCGGTACGGCTGACAAGTGGGAGGTCTACCTGGCTGGTGGTCGCGTGGCCACGGGCATTGACGCCGTTGAGTGGGCTACGGAGGCAGCGCGGCGCGGCGCGGGGGAGATTCTGCTCACGAGCATGGATCGTGATGGTACCAAGGATGGCTTCGACTTGGCGCTCACCCGTGCGGTCGCCCGTTCGGTCTCGATTCCGGTCATCGCGTCGGGCGGCGTGGGCACCCTTGAGCACTTTGCCGAGGGCATCATCGAGGGCGAAGCGGATGCCGTGCTCGCGGCGAGCGTCTTCCACTTCGGTACCTATTCGGTCCGTCAGGTGAAGGAGTACCTTGCCTCGCAGGGAATCCCGGTTCGTCTCGACTTCTAGTCCACGCGGACGGGGAGCGGACGGCTGTTCTTTGCTCTTGTCCTCAGCTTGCAACTTACGGTGGCCCTGCTGTGCGGGCAGTGTTTGCCTGCCTAAGCTACGTGTGTGGAGAGTGATGTAAATGTGTTCAAAGTATGCTGGTGAAACGCTTGAAACCATATCAGTTTCAGAAGTAACGCTCACCTTTGACGCCCAAGGTCTTATCCCCGCCGTCGTGCAGCAGGCCGAGACGGGCGACGTGCTCATGGTTGCCTGGATGAATGCCGAATCTTTTGATCTCACGCTCAAAACGGGCACGACATGGTTTTGGTCACGTTCGCGCCAAGAACTCTGGAACAAGGGCGCTACCAGCGGAAACATTCAGCATGTGAAGCAAATCCTTCTTGATTGCGACGCCGATACCCTCGTGATCGAGGTCGAGGCGGAAGGCCCTGCCTGCCATACGGGTCATCAGAGCTGCTTCTATCGAGAGCTGAAGATCGATTAGCTGCCGGAGAATACCGCTCACCTACAAGATGGTCTACCTTGATATGTTCTGAACTACCATCAATTGGCACATAGGAAGGGCTTCCTATGCCTGTGTTAGAATAGAGAACCGCTTGTGGCAGTTGCCACGAGGGGGTTTTACAAGACTACGCAGCAAAACGAGGTTGACTGATATGAACAAATCGCTCATTCAAGTCGGCAGGACGGTTGCTGGTGTCGGGCTTTCATTTGCGCTCGCGCTTTCTACCACGCCGACTAACGCATTGGCGGCGTCCTCATCGCAGATTCAGGCGGAACTTGATGCCGCCAACGCTCACCTTAGCGAGCTCGCTAGCCAAAGCGATGCTAAGTTTACCGAGCTCGAGACGGTCCAGGCCGATCTTCAAGACACTCGTCAGCAGATTGGCGATCTTGAGGATCAGATTCAGGTCAAGGAGGGGGAGCTGGTTGTTGCTCGCGAGGCTCTCTCGCGTACCATGTCCGATGGCTACAAGGGCCACACTGACGTCATCTCCTTCGTTCTGAGCTCCTCGTCCTTCGACGAGATCATTTCTCGCGTGTACTACGCCAACAAGGTGGCCAACCATCAGTCTGATGCCATTGCCACCGTGCGTGAGATTCAGCGCGATCTCGATTCTCAGCATGCAATGCTTGAGGAGAAGGAAACCGAGCAGGAAGAGCTCCTTGGTCAGGCACAGAGCAGCTACGAAGAGATTCAGAGCCTTCAGGCGAGCCAGGAAACGTATGTGAATCAGCTCTCCGGTGAGGTGCAGGAGGCCATTGCTGCCGAGCGCGCCGCAGCTGAGGCGGAAGCTCGCCGCCAGCAGGAGGCTGCCGCTGCAGAGGCCGCTCGCCAGGCCGCTGAGGCTGCTGAGGCCGCTGAGGCTAACGGTGGCGATGCGTCCGAGGCTCAGGGTGAGTCCGGTAACGCTTCGGCTCCCCAGTCCCAAGACAACGGTGGCGGCAATGCCGACTATAGCGACCATGGCAACAGCGGTGGTGGCAGCGACAGCGGCAACAGCGGTGGCTCGAGCGACTACTCTGAGCCTTCCTATGATGACGGTGGTAGCTCCTCCAGCGACGATAGCTGGAGCTACGATGATGATGACTCTAGCAGCGGTGGCGGCTCGTCCTATGTTCCCGACTTCGGTTCGGGTGTCTGGGCTGCTATCGAGTACGCCCAGTCGCAGATTGGCGTGAGCTACTCCTACGGCGGCAACGCTATCGCTAATCAGGAGTTTGACTGCTCTGGCCTCGTGTGGTGGGCTTATAACCAGGCCGGTTACAGCATTCCGCGTGGCCAGCGTATGAGCAACGGCCGCGGCAACTCGATGGTCGGCTGGTGCCTCGATAATGGTGGCTGGACTACCGACCAGTCAAACCTCCAGGCTGGCGATCTCATGTTCTGGGGTTCCGACGTGAACAACACTACGCACGTTGCCATGTGCATCGGTGGCGGCTTGATGATCCACTCCAACTATGGTGGCGTCGAGGTCGCAAGCGTCTATTACGGCTCTGGTAGCTTTGTGGGCGGTGGCCCGATCATCTAGCCTCGAGCCGAATTCGTTAGTAGGGGAGCCGATGGTCCAAGTGACCATCGGCTCCTTTTTCTTCTCACGGGACCAGGGACGGTGAGGGTGCCGGGGCACCCTCCCACCAAAATGTGACATTCCGGGTCATTTTTTGTCACAAAATGGCTGGTGGGCGCGGAGCTTGTCGCAAAATGGCTGGGGTGCCAGGGCACCCTCCTACCAAAATGTGACATTCCGGGCCGTTTTTTGTCACAAAATGGCTGGGGGACCGGGAACACTCCGGAATACCCCCTACCAAAAAGTGACATTCCGGGCCGTTTTTTGTC
>CAJOKK010000108.1 GCA_905235165.1 uncultured Atopobiaceae bacterium
AGTGAGGAGCGCAGGCGCGGCGGGAGCGAGGACTTGTTCGAGCGAGCGAAGCGAGCGAGTCCCGCAGCTGCCGCGCCGAAGCGACGAATGTCCTTGCCGCAGAGTTCGCGCAGGCCCCCGCGCCGCCCTTCGGGAATGGGTCAAAAGGGGCTACGGTAACTGACTCGCCCCGGTCCCTCGCACATATCAAAAAGTGAATGAGTCAAAAAGGGCTACGGTAACTGACTCACCCGGCATCTAGCTCAGCTCTTGAAGAAGCTTGCGTCGGCGGGGCGCCAGGGGCGCTCTCTTGCGGGGTCGTCTTGCACGTGCATGTGCTCGGCGGCCTCGTGCCATTTCACGGTGTAGCCAGCTCCGTGGCTGCAGAAAACGGAGTCGGGGGTATGCGGCAAATCCGCCTCGGGCTCGTAGGCACGCTCCTCGATAACGCAATCAGCGTCGTGGGCGGGCTCGTAACCACTGAGCTCACAGGAGAAGCTGCCGTTGCCCGCACTATACGCAGCAACGTCGAGAGCGTAGTCTCCCACCTCGGACGCAGGCAGGTCTCCCTCGATAACGGCAAGCTCGGTCCCCGCAGACGGGGCGGAGAAACGCGCGTGCATCCTCGTCAGGTCGGCGAGGGCACGTCCGACCTTATCGCTAGGTACTTCCAAGACGAAGTGATACCAAGGCTCGAGAAGCACCGCCTCACCGCGCTCTCGGGCGCTCATCAAGCCTTGCCTGATGGCGCGCCATGCGGCCTGACGGAAGTCTCCGCCCTCGGTATGCTTGAGGTGTGCCTTGCCCGAGACGAGCGTGATGCGCACGTCCGTTAGAGGATATCCCGCCAGCACGCCCTTATGCTCGCGCTCCATCGCGCAGCCCAGGGCCAGACGCTGCCAATTGAGATCGAGATCATCAGTGCTGCATACGCAGCCGTAGACCACGCCTGTCCCCGCAGGGGCCGGCTCAATCCTGAAATGCGCCTCGGCATAGTGGCGCAGGGGCTCGAAGTGGCCATAGCCCATCGCGGGCGCAGAGATCGTCTCCTTATAGAGAATCGAGCCCGTGCCGAAGTCAACCTGCGTACCCAGCCGCTCGCTCAGGCGCTCGCGCAGGACCTCGAGCTGCACCGCGCCCATCAGCTGCACGCGAATCTCCTCGAGGTCGCTGTCCCAGGTCACGCCCAGCATCGGGTCCTCGTCAGCCAGCTCGCGCAAGGCCGCGAAGACGGTATGCACGTCAGCGTCACCCGGCTCCACGCGATAGGTGAGGACGGGAGCGAGCACCGGAGCCGGCGATGCCTGCGCCGCCCCTAAGACGTCGCCGGGACGCACGTGCTGCAGACCCACAACGGCACACACCTGGCCTGCAGCGATCTCGTTCACCGTATCGAACTTGGCCCCTTGGTATAAGCGAATCTGGTTGACCTTATCGGCCCAAGCGCCTGTCTCATCAGCACCCTCAAGCAGGGCTTTCGTGCGCAGGGTACCGCCGCAGACCTTGAGCCAGGTCACCCGCTCGCCCTTCTCGTGCGTAACCTTGTAGACCTGCGCCGCAAAGTCCTCGCCCCAAGAGCGCTCCCCCACCAGGGCGTCGAGCGCGTCAAGCAGCTCAACCACCCCTTCGTCGCGCAAGGCCGATCCAAAGAGCACGGGAAAGGCCCGTCGCTCCCGCACGAGGCGACGCATCGTCTCGCGCCCCACGCAGCCTCGCTCCAGGTATTCGTCGAGCGCCGACTCATCGGTCGCGGCAAGCGCCTCGTGCAGCTCGGGCGCCGACTCGTCACTGAAGTCAACGCAGCCGTCGCTCAGACGTCCGGAGAGTTCCGCCAGCAGCGCGTCCTTCTCAGCATGCGCCGCATCCATCTTGTTCACGAAGATGACGGTGGGCACGTCATAGCGCTCGAGCAGGCGCCAGAGGGTGCGCGTGTGACCGCAGACGCCGTCGTTGGCCGCCACCAGGAGGATCGCGAAATCGAGCACCTGCAGCGTGCGCTCCGCCTCGGCGGAGAAGTCCACGTGGCCCGGCGCGTCGAGCAGCATGAGATGCAGGTCGTTCCAGTCGAGCACGGCTTGTGAGGAGAAGATCGTGATGCCTCGCGAGCGCTCGAGCGCGTCGGTATCGAGGTGGGTGTCGCCCTTGTCCACACGGCCAAGCACGCGAATCGCGCCCGCATGAAAGAGCAGCGACTCGGCAAGGGTCGTCTTGCCCGCGTCAACATGGGCCATGATGCCCACGACCGCCTGCCTCGTCATCCTTGTTCCTCTCCCCTTTATGCGCACCGCGACACGCCTGCCGCAGCACTGGCCCGAAATGGGCCTCATACTCTGCAATTTCGGTCATAATCATCGCATACGCAAGGCACGGGAAGGGGGCCGCGTGGCATTTCTCAAAGACCATTACGACGTGGTGGTGATTGGCGGCGCGCTTGCCGGCATGAGCTGCGCGCTCAGTCTGGCCAGCCAGGGCGCTGACGTGCTGATTCTTGAGCGGCACAACCTTCCCGGGGGCATTGCCACGAGCTTCGTGCGCAACGGGGTCGAGATGGAGGCGGCGCTGCACGAGATGATGTCCATCGGACCGTCAGAAAGCCCGCTGTTCATCCGCGACTACCTTGACTCGCTCGGTGTGAAGGTTGACTGGCTGCGCGTTCCCGAGGCCTACCGGCTCGTTGCCCCCACCGAGGGCATCGACATCGAGCTGCACGCCGGCCGTCGCGAAGACGGCAGCTGGGTGGTTGCCGACGAGATCGACGCCGTCTGGCCAGGCACGCGCGCGCAGGTCAACAAGCTGATGGAGCTTTGTCGCGAAGTCTACGAGAGCGTGCTCTACCTCAACGAGCACCGGCTCTCCAAGATTGCCACGCTCTTGCACCACGGCGCGCTTGCCAAGACGGCCGGCTACTCCGCGCAGGAGGTGCTCGACCGTTCCTTCTCGCTCCCCGACGAGGCCAAGATGGCGCTTTCCGCCTACTGGATCTACGTGGGACAGCCGCTCAAGAGCTTGCCCTTCACCATCTACGCCTTCCTCATGGCCGACTACTTTCTCGGCGGAAGCTATGTTCCGCGCGGCTTCTCTCACGAGCTGTCGGTTGCGATGGCTGAGCGCTGCCGCGAGCTGGGCGTGCAGATTGAGTATTGCCAAGAGGTCGAGAAGATCTTGGTCCGCGACGGGCACGTGTGCGGCGTGCGAACGGCGCGTGGCGACGAGGTGAGCTGCGACTACGTTGCCTCGGCCCCCTACCCCAACGTGGTGTACGGACGCATGATCGAGCCGCAATCCGAGGTCAGCGACGAGGCGCGACGCTACAGCAATGCGATGCCCCTCGGCGTTTCGTGCTTCTCGGTGCTCCTGCAGCTTGACCTGCCTCCCGAGGAGCTGCATATCCACAACTACTCGGTCTTCTCCTGCGATGGACCCTACCTGACCGAGCGCTTCTGGGAGCAAGCCCACCTTCCAGGCGGATGGGACTACCTCACCTGCGTCTGCCTCAACTTTGCCAACCCCGAGGCCGTGCCCGAGGGGCGCACGTCGCTCTCTATCACGACCCTGCCCCTGCCCGAGAGCTTTGACGCCGTGACCGCCGACACCTATGCCGCCACCAAGCGCGAGCTGGCCGGCGCCCTTATCAACACGGTAAGCAAGCGCCTGGGCGTTGAGCTGCGCGACCACATCATTGACGTCGAGGTCGAGACACCGGTCAGCGTGGCTCACTATGTGGGCAGCTACCAAGGATGCGTCTACGGCTACCAGCACCGCATGGACAACTCCGTGGTCGCGCGCCTTGAGGACTTCGAGCGAGACCAGCACATCGGCGGACTTGCCTGGTGTGCTTCTCACCAGATCGTGGGTGACGGCATGGCCTGCAACATCAACAACGGCAAGATCGCCGCAAAGGCCATTCTCGACTGGATGGACAAGGCGCAAAGGGAGGGCGACCGATGAAGGTCAAGGGATTTCTGCGCGACGTCCAGGGTGCGGCGCGCGTAACCGCGGCGCGACGCAAGCTCATTGAGCAGGCAAGTGCCGAGAACCTCTATCGCGATCACATCGGCGAGCTCGCGCGCGAGCTGCACCCCAATGCTACCCATGTCGAGGTCGTGCGCGTGGAGGACGTCTCATCGACCGCGCGGCGGATCACCTTCGCGCCAGTTGACGGCGACGTGCTACCGCCCTTTGAGGCCGGGCAGTTCGTCTCGCTTGACCTGCGCGTTGCCCGCACGCTCACCTCGCGACCCTACACCATCAGCAGTGCCCCCTTTGAGGCGCGCTGCGGCGATCGCTCCATCTTCCAAATCATCGTGCACGACGGCAAGCGGGGCGAGGGCTTCGCGGCCAACTGGCTCTACGGCCTGGTCAAGCCGGGTGACCGCTTTGTGTGCCACCTGCCCTTTGGCCAGTTCTTCTACGAGCCCCTGCGCGACGCACGCCACGTTGTTGCCCTGGCGGGAGGCAGCGGCATCACGCCCTTTATCTCCATGGCGCTGGAGCTGAGCCACGGCACGCTCGACTGCGACCTCACCATTCTCTATGGCTCCAGCTCGCTGGACGAGATTATCTGCCAGGAGGAGCTCGCCGAGCTTGCGCGCGCGAACAGCCACCTGCGCGTGGTGCATGTCATCTCTGGCGAGAAGGACGAGGAGCTTCCCGAGGGATATCGGCGCGGCCTCCTGAATGCCGAGCTTATTCGTGAGTTCTCGCAGGGCGACCCCAGCACAGGCGAGACGAGCTACTTCATCTGCGGGCCCCAAGACCTCTACGACTACGCCCTCGGCGAGCTTGGCGCGCTCGGCGTTCCCGAGCGCAGGATTCGTCGCGAGGTATACGGAGTCCGACGCGACGTGCGCAGCTACGATGACTACCCAGGCCCGACGGGCATGGCCAGCTACCAGCTGACGGTACGTCGAGGCATTGAGGAGCAGGTCATTCCCGCGCGCTCGACCGAACCCCTCTCCGCCGCGCTCGACCGCGCCGGAATCGCCAACCGCACCCGCTGCCGCAGTGGTGCCTGCGGCTTCTGCCGCTGCAAGCTCGTCTCGGGCGAGGTGTTCATTCCCAGCAGCACAGACGGACGGCGCCGCGCCGACAAAGACCACGACTACCTGCACGCCTGCAGCAGCTGGCCCCTGAGCGACTGCAC
>CAJOKK010000109.1 GCA_905235165.1 uncultured Atopobiaceae bacterium
GGTAGGGGTTGAAGCCCCAGGCCATACCCGAGCAGCTCGTGGTCTCGCCCAGCACGGGAAGCTTGGCAGCCATGGCCATGGAGGGCGTGAGCTGCGTACGGCCACCGAAGGGCATAAGCACCGTGGCTGCGCCGATGGTGGAGTCAAAGCGCTCGGAGAGGCCCTTGTTGGAGGCCACATTGATGTCGGTGACAAGTGCCTCGAGCTTCTGCGCGAAGGTCTCGCCCGGCAGGCTGACACCGGTGTAGGTGCCTTGCTTCTCAACATGCACGTGCTGATGCTTGGGGGCACCGTTGGAGTTCAGGAAGTCGCGGCTCACGTCGACGATGGTCTCGCCGTCCCAAACCATGCGCAGGCGCGGCTCGGCGGTGACGGTTGCCACCTCGGTGGCCTCGAGGTTCTCCTCATGGGCATAGCCGATGAACTCGGCCACGTCCTCGGGAGCCAGGGCCACGGCCATGCGCTCCTGGCTTTCGGAGATGGCCAGCTCGGTGCCGTCCAGGCCCTCGTACTTCTTGGGAACCTTGTTGAGGTCGATGAAGAGGCCGTCGGCCAACTCGCCGATGGCCACGCTCACGCCGCCGGCGCCGAAGTCGTTGCAGCGCTTGATGAGGCGGCAGGCGTCCTCGCGACGGAAGAGGCGCTGTAACTTGCGCTCGACGGGGGCGTTGCCCTTCTGCACCTCGGCACCGCAGGTCTCCAGGCTCTCCAACTTGTGGGCCTTGGAGCTGCCCGTGGCACCGCCGATGCCGTCGCGGCCCGTGCGGCCGCCGAGAAGCACGATCACGTCGCCCGGGGCAGGGCACTCGCGGCGCACGTTCTTAGCCGGCGTTGCGCCAACCACGGCACCGATCTCCATGCGCTTGGCCATGTAGCCCGGATGGTAGAGCTCGTTGACCTGACCCGTGGCAAGACCGATCTGGTTGCCGTAGGAAGAGTAGCCAGCGGCAGCCGTCGTCACGAGCTTGCGCTGCGGCAGCTTGCCCTCGATGGTCTCAGACACCGGCACGAGCGGATCGGAGGCACCTGTCACGCGCATGGCCTGGTAGACGTAGCTACGGCCGGAAAGCGGGTCGCGGATGGCACCGCCGATGCAGGTTGCCGCGCCACCGAAGGGCTCGATCTCGGTGGGATGGTTGTGGGTTTCGTTCTTGAAGAGGAAGAGCCAGTCCTCATCGGTGCCGTTCACGTCGACCTTCACCTTGACGGTGCAGGCGTTGATCTCCTCGGACTCGTCGAGGTTCTTGAGCTGGCCGGTATGGGTCAGCCACTTGGCGCCCAGCGTGCCCATGTCCATGAGCGTCACGGGACGCTCATTGCGGCGAAGCATGGTACGCATGGCAAGGTAGCGCTCGAAGGCCTCGCTCACCACGGCATCGTCGATGGTCACATCCTCGAGCATGGTGCCGAAGGTCGTGTGGCGGCAGTGGTCCGACCAGTAGGTGTCGATCATCTTGATCTCGGTGATGGTGGGAGTGCGACCCTCACTGGCGAAGTAGCTCTGGCAGAAGGTGATGTCGGCCAGGTCCATCGCAAGCCCGCGCTCCTCGATGAAGGCAGCCAGTTCCTTCTCGCTGAGCTGCAGAAAGCCGTCAAGCGTCTCTACCATGGGCGGCTTGGGGTAATCCATCTGCAGAGTGTCGCGCTCGGCAAGCGAGGCCTCGCGCGCCTCAACCGGGTTGATCACGTAATGCTTGATGGCGGCAACGTCGGCCTCGCTCAGCGCGCCCTCGAGGTAGTAGAGCTTGGCAGAGCGCACCGCGGGACGCTCGCCCTGGCTGATGAGCTGGATGCACTCGCTCGCTGAGTCCGCACGCTGGTCAAACTGACCTGGCAGATACTCCACGGCAAAGACCTGAGCGCCAGCGACGTCGGGCATAGACTCGCTCGCGTTGTCAGACTGCGGCTCGGAGAAGACCGTCGGAACGCACTGCTCAAAGAGCTCGCGCGAGATCCCCTCCACGTCATAGCGGTTTACCAAGCGGAGGTTCTCGAGCGCGTTAATACCGAGAATATCCTGCAGCTCCGTGAGCAGCTGGCGCGCCTCGACGTCAAAGCCGGGCTTCTTCTCAACATAGGTGCGGAAGACCATGTGGCCACCTTTCGCGTATGCGGAATGTCAGAGCGTTCCCATGATACGTCTTGCGTGGTGGCCCTGAGCACCTTCCGCGCGTTTCTCACCCGTGTTGTTACCAACTGCGAACGTTGTCACCACATACCACAAACATGTGTTCGCGTATAATGGTGCGTTGTGATGTGTTGACGGGAGGTGCTCATGGCGGATGTCGATAAGATCCTGAGCGACCTTCTCTCAAACGAGCGGCTGGAGAATCGCTCGGTATTCACCTCGCGCACCTATTCTGACCAGCCCATCATTCAGACCGGCAAGCAGATGCGCGAGCGCATCGAGCGCAACCGGAAAGCGGGCGAAAGCTTCTCGCGCAGCAAAGACGCGCAAGCCCAGGAACGGCCGGGCAGCATGGCGGCAACGCCACTTACCTCGGCGCGGACGCTCAAGCAAAGTGCCCTGCCGCCCACGCAGAAGGTGGCCGCCACCCAAGACCTCAGCAGCCAAGCCATACCCGAGCGCTACTACCAGCTGCGCGAGCTGACGGCCGGGCAAACCCAGCCCGAGAGCCATTCTTGGCACGGCGCGCTCGCCTACGGCACCCGCGCCGCGAGCCGGCTCTTCTTTGAGCAGGCACGTCTCATGGAAGACTTCGAGGACAGCTACGTTTTCTCAGGCGACTACTCGCAGTATTTCCCCACCTACAGCACCATGACCCTCTCGCAGCTGCGCGGCTACTTCTCTTGGCGGACGCGCGTGCGCGCGGGCGAGGTTGGCGAGGCACCGCTCTCCTTCGCCTTTCTCTACGTCTACGAGCTGCTATGCGGCATCGGCACCACGCCGGGCGAGCAGGGGTACCGTGACCTCCGCGCCTTTCGCGACGCCTTTTCGCTCACGGAGAGTGCCCAGGGGTCAGCCTTCAACTCCTATCTCAGACGCTGGATGCGCGACTACGTTATCTACCATGGCCTCGACCTATCGCTGCTCCCACAGGCTGCGTCTGTGGTGCAGACGCAGCAAGCCGTGCTGCTACGGGCTGAAGAAGAAACCCTGGCGACGCTCGGTTTGCAGCGGCGCGGAGAAGCCCTTGCCAAAGATGACGGACGTCCGGCCGTCTCAGACGAGGAGCTGCTCGATGCCCTCGACGCCTGCGCGACCTATCGAATCAAGGGGGTGCGCCTCTACAAAGACTATCCCGAAGAGCTGCAGGCCGTCTCTCGCGAGACCTTCCGCGCGCTCGTGACCCACTGTGCGCGGCGACGCAAGACCGACTTCACCGAGGGGCTCTTTGGCGCCGCCTCCAGCAATCCCTACGTGATGTTCTCCTCCGCCGTCTTCTACGAGGAGGAGCCCCATCCCGACACGGTTGTCTCCATCGGCGATATCGAGATCTTTACCTGCAAAAAGGGAAGCTGGCGCCAGCAATGCCTCTTCCGCGACGCCAAGGCGAGCCGAGAGCTTGGCACCATCATGCACGCTGTGGACCAGCTGCTTCGCGAGCGCCTCGACTATCCCTATCCGCTCAAGGAGCGCGCGGTGCCCGCCTACGTCAAGAAGATCATCAACAAGGCGATTGACGCCGTGCTTGCCGAGCGGGCCGAGGCCGAGCGCAGGCGCATCGACATCGACCTCTCGCAGCTTTCGCATATCCGCGCGGCCGCCGCGCTTACCCAGGAGGCCCTGCTCACCGACGAGGAACGCGAGGATACGGCACCTGCTGCCGAGAAGAACGACTTTGTTGAAGGCGCAAGGAGTGGCGAGGTCGAGCCTCACGAGGCGGCAGCACCTGTGGCGGCTCCCGTCGAGCCGGCAGCCTCGCCATCAGGTGCACCCGCGCTCACCGCCGCCGAGACGACGGTCATGACGGCCCTGCTCCATGGCGAGCCCGTGCCGCCCGCCCCCGACGGACAGATGCTGTCGCTTGTTGTTGATAGCATTAACGACAAGCTCTTTGACCTTGTGGGTGACGCGGTCATCGAGTTTGACCAAGACACGCCCATCCTTATCGAAGACTACGAGCAAGACGTGAGGGAGATGCTCGAGCTATGACAGAACAGCAGCAGACCAAGGTGCCCAAGCGCATAGCCGCGGTCATCATCAACTCGCTCAAGGGCGGCGTCGTGCCGCGCGTGGGCCTCCCCTACGTCACGGTGGGTCGTGAGCGCGAGATTCAGGCGCTTCTCCACGACCTCGACCTCGTGGCCGACGGCGGGGCCTCCTTCCGCTTTCTCGTGGGACGCTACGGTTCCGGCAAGAGCTTCTTGCTGCAGACCATCCGAAACCACGCCATGGGTCGCGGCTTCGTGGTGTGCGACGCGGACCTCTCCCCCGAGCGCCGCCTGCAGGGCGGCAAGGGGCAGGGCCTAGCCACCTACCGCGAGCTCATCCGCAACCTCTCCACCAAGACCCGCCCCGACGGCGGTGCCCTCACCCTCGTGCTCGACCGTTGGATCAGTGGCGTACAGCAGCAGGTCGCCATCGAAGACGGCATCAGTCAAGACGACCCCACCTTCGACACCGAGGTGGAGCGTCGCATCATGGCCACCATCCAGCAGCTGCAAGAGCTCGTGCATGGCTACGACTTCGGGCGGCTTCTCACGCTCTACTATCGCTCGCACCTCGAGGGCGACGACGAGACCAAGGCCAACGTGAGCAAGTGGTTCCGCGGTGAGTATCGCACCAAGTCGGAGGCCCGCGAGGAACTGGGCGTCAACATCATCATCAGCGACGACGACTGGTACGACTACCTCAAGCTCTTCGCCGAGTTTCTGGTGCAGGCGGGTTACCAGGGCCTCATCGTGCTCATCGACGAGCTGGTGAACCTCTACAAGATTCCGAACGCGATCTCGCGCCAGTACAACTACGAGAAGATTCTCACCATGTACAACGACACCCTGCAGGGACGCGCGCATCACTTGGGGATCATCATGGGCGGCACCCCGCAATCCATCGAAGACCGCCGCCGCGGCATCTACAGCTACGAGGCACTGCGCTCCCGCCTCACGCAGGGACGCTT
>CAJOKK010000110.1 GCA_905235165.1 uncultured Atopobiaceae bacterium
CACCTTGGATTGTTTGCTGTGTTTGCCGTGGGTGCGCGTGCAGCGAGGGCTACTCTGAGGTAAGCTTAAAAGCTGTGTGAACAACCCTAGATACATTCACACTTGAAGCGTATGTCCGGGCCTAGCGGCCCCGATTGTTGGAGGTAGGTCCGTTGCTTTCCGTCGAAGAACAGCTCAAGGTCATCACGTCTGGCACCACGCAGATCGTCCCCATGGACGAGCTGAAGAAGAAGCTCGAGAAGGGCGTTCCTCTCAACATCAAGCTGGGCGTCGACCCGACCTCTCCCGACCTGCACCTTGGCCACGCCGTCCCGCTGCGCAAGATGCGCCAGTTCCAGGACCTGGGCCATCGCGTGACGCTCATCATCGGCAACGGCACCGCTCTCATCGGCGACCCCTCCGGCCGCGACTCCACCCGCCCGCCGCTGACCGAGGAGCAGGTGGAGGCCAACGCCAAGACCTACGTCGAGCAGGCCATGAAGGTCCTTGATGCCGAGAAGACCACCATCGTGCACAACGGCGAGTGGCTCAAGCCCCTCGACCTGCAGAAGATGCTGCACCTGATGTCGCAGTTCAACGTCGCGCGCATCCTTGAGCGCGAGGACTTCCACAACCGTTACGAGAACCAGCAGTCTATCTCCCTGCATGAGTTCATCTACCCCGTGCTGCAGGCCTACGATTCGGTGGTCGTTGAGGCTGACCTCGAGATGGGTGGCAACGACCAGATCTTCAACCTGTTGGCCGGTCGTGACCTCATGCGTGCCGAGGGCATGGAGCCCCAGGTGGCGCTGACGGTGCCTCTGCTCGTGGGCCTCGACGGCGTCAAGAAGATGTCCAAGAGCTACGGCAACTACGTCGGCCTTACCGACGAGCCCAGCGACATGTTCGGCAAGCTCATGTCGATCGCCGACGAGATCGTGCCGATGTACTTCCGTCTCTGCTCGACGCTGACCATCGACGAGATCGACCAGATCGATGCCGCTTTTGCCGACGGCACGGCCGATCCCTACCAGCTGAAGCGCAAGCTCGCCCGCAACATCGTGGACCTCTATCACGGCGAGGGTGCGGGCGATGCCGCCCAGGCCGCTTTCGACGCCCAGTTCAAGAAGGGCGAGATGCCCGAGGACACGCCTGAGTTCGCCGCTGCCGACGTGGTCGAGCTCAACGACGAGGGCCTGGTCTACCTGCCCAAGCTCATGGTCGCCTGCCAGATGGCCTCGAGCATCGGCGAGGCGCGTCGTCTGATCGACGGCGGTGGCGTGAAAGTCTCTGGCGAGCCGGTCGCCCCGAAGAGCTACAACGTCGACCCCGCTCCCTTCGTGCCGGGCGCTGCCCTGCAGGCAGGCAAGAAGCGCTGGGCAAAGTTGGCATAGGGGTACGGAGAAGAACGAACATGCAACACGATGAGGCCTTTGCCCAACATTCGGACGATTCCTTGAGCGAGCTTCTGCGCAAGGATAAGGTCGCGGTGCCAGAGCTCCTGGCACCGGCGGGCGGGCCTGAGGCCTTTGACGCCGCACTCGCCGCTGGTGCCGATGCCATCTACTGTGGCTATGGCAACGACTTCAATGCCCGTCGCAGCGCGCAGAACTTCTCTCCGGAGGAGTTCGCCGCGGCCTGTCGTCGTGCGCATCTGGCGGGTACGCGCGTCTATGTGACGGTCAACGTCGTCATCCGCACCTCCGAGCTGCCCCGTGCGCTCGCCCTCATTCGCAGGGTGTGGCTGCTGGGCGCTGACGCCTTCATCATCCAGGATTGGGGGCTTCTCGCCGAGGTCCGTCGCCGTTGGCCCCAGATCGAGTGCCATATCTCCACACAGGCGAACATCCACGACGAGCGTGCGGTGCGCTGGTGCGCCTCCCTGGGCGTCGAACGCGTTACGCTTTCCCGTGAGCTCTCCCTGCCTGAGCTGAAGCAGCTCGCCACGGTGGGCGTCGAGCTTGAGGGATTTTGTCATGGGGCCCTCTGTTTCAGCTATTCCGGCATCTGCATGATGAGCTCGCTTGTGGGTGGGCGCTCGGCCAATCGAGGCATGTGCGCCCAGCCCTGTCGCCTGCTCTATCAGCTGGTCGATGGCCAGGGCAAGGTGCTTTCTCGTCGTGGCATGGATCGTCCGCTCTGTCCCAAGGACTATTGCACGATCGACGACCTGCCGGCCCTTGCGGCGGCGGGTGTGGGCTCGCTCAAGGTGGAGGGGCGCATGAAGGCGCCCGACTACGTCTATGCCGTGGTCTCCGCCTATCGAGAGGCCCTCGACGACGTTGCCTTCTCTCGCAGCTGTGACGAGGCGACTCTGGCTGCTCGCCACGAGCGTCTGCGTCGTGCCTTCAACCGCGATTTCACCAACAGCTACCTGCGCGGTACCTCCGGTGACGAGATGATGAGCTACGAGCGCTCCAACAACCGTGGTGAGCTCGTGGGCACTGTGGTCTCCTCGCGCGACCTCGGTGGCGCGCGCGTACGCCGTGGGGGCAAGGATGGGGGTCGCGAGCGCTTCCGTCACGTCACGCGCGCTGAGGTGAGCATTGCCCTCGACAAACACGTTGACAAGGGCGACCTGCTCGAGATTCGCCCCATTGACGACCCATCCCAGTTCTTGACCGCGCACGTCGATAGCGATGCCCGTGCGGGCCAGACCATCGTGTGCAAGACCGTTCGCCCGATGGCAGCGGGCTGTCCGGTGCGTGTCATTCGCTCCCAGAAGGCGCTCGACGCGGCAGCGGGAGTCTCGGCTGTCATTCCGAGAAAGCGTCCCGTTGTCGTGCGCGTAATCGCTCGCATCGGCGAGCCCTTCGTGGTGGAGCTGACGACGGTTCCCGCCCGCGCCGAGGAGCCCGTTACGGCCAGGGCCGAGGGCTTCGTGGTCGAGGCTGCCCGCACGCGTGAGGTCACGCCGCAAGAGGTGCGTGAGCACGTGGAGCGGATGGGCTCGACACCCTTTGAGCCAGTTGCCTTTGACGGAGCATTCGACCTCGGCATCGGCATGTCCTTCTCGGCGGTCCACCATGTGCGTGCCATGGCCTGCGAGGCGCTCGAGGCTGCCATCCTCGAGACCTATGCGCATACGGAAGACGGTTTGGCTTCCGTGCCGGATGCTGACGACCTTGCGGCTCAGATGCCGCAGCGCGCGAAGGCGACCCTTCCAAACGAGGCCGAGGTCTGCGTGCTCGCGCCTAGCGTCGAGCTGGCCGAGGCCGCACGGGCTGCGGGTGCCACGCGGGTCTATGCCACGGCCGATGCCCTTGCTGCCGAGCAGGGATGGGCTGACGACGTGGTGCCTTGGCTTGACGAAGTCTGTCGAGAGGCTGACCACGAACGCCTTGATCCGCAGGTTCAGGCTGCCCGTCCGGTAGCGGTGGGCAACATGTCTGAGCTTGCCTTGGCCGTCGAGCGCGGGGCAACGCCTGAGCTGCGTCCCTGCGTTCCCGTGCATAACGCCTCGGCGCTCGAGGCGCTTGTCGCCGCCGGTGCCCAGGGCCTTTGGTTCTCTCCCGAGCTCACGCTTGCTGAGATGTGCTCCCTTGCGCGTATCAGCCCCATACCGACGGGCCTTATCGTGTACGGCCGTGCACGGGCGATGACGAGCGAGCATTGCGTGCTGCAGGTCGCGGGTCGCTGCATCCACAACTGTGCCGCCTGCACGCTGCGTCGCCAGGAACTTTCGCTCAAGGACAAGGACGGCAACCTCATGCCGGTTCGCACCGACCTGCAGGGCCGCTCGCGCATCTATGCGGCGCGTCCGCTCGATGCTACGCCTCAGACGGCTGAGCTCCTTGAGGCAGGCGTGCGCCGCCTGATGGTCGATGCGACCTTGCTCACGCCCGAGGAGGCAGCTTCTGCAGTGCGACGTTGCGTCGCTGCCGTGGAAGCGGTTGGGCAGGGGAGAAAGCCTGCCGCGCGCGAGGACGGCGCCAACTCTGGCCACCTCTTCCAGCCGATTGCCTAGCTTGAGCTTCTTAAGCCGATACCATGAACTGACCTGAGAGATAAACCCTAGCTGCGCAATGGGGTATCATCGTTGAAGAAAAAAGGTCCCAGTACCGAGCGATTCAAAGAGCCTCCTCTTTGAATCGGCATGCACATCAGAGCGTCCAAGGAGTGATTCGCATGGCAGATAACGAGAAGACCCCCATCAACATGGAGCTGCTCGAGGCAACCCTCGATGTCATCCGTCAGAGCCTGCAGGCCGACGGTGGCGACGTCGTGCTCGTCAACGTTGACGATGAGGGTGTGGTTACCCTTGAGATGCAGGGCGCCTGCGCGGGCTGCCCGCTTTCTAGCTACGACATGAGCGAGGGCATCGAGCGCATCCTGCGTGAGCACGTTCCGGGTGTCACCAAGGTGCAGCCCGCCATGGCCTGGTAACGGACTGCTCATATGTGGCTTAACGAGCTTTATCACCATCTCGACCCAGTGGCCTTCTCCCTGGGTCCTTTTTCTATCCGCTGGTATGGTCTGGCCTACCTCGCGGGCTTTATCTGCGCGGGCATCATCATCTTCCGCACGCAACGTCATTGGGGTCTTGACCTGACGGAAGACGACCTGCTCTCGGTCATGACGAGCATTATGGTTGGCGTCATCGTAGGTGCGCGCTTGGGGTACGTGCTTTTTTATGGCAATGGCTACTATCTCGAGCACCCTGCGTCCATCTTGGCGCTCAGCGAGGGTGGCATGAGCTTTCATGGTGGCCTCGTTGGCGCCTGTCTCTGTGCCTATCTAGCCTGTAGGAAGCTGCACATCTCCTTTGCGACCCTTTTCGACCTCGCTGCCTGCGGAGCGCCGATTGGACTTTTCTTCGGCCGTTGCGCGAATTTCGTCAACGGTGAGCTGTGGGGCAAGGAGACCTCGCTACCCTGGGGCGTCATGTTTGACAAGACGGGTGGTGGCGCGGTCTATCGTCATCCTTCGCAACTCTACGAGGCCCTGCTTGAGGGTCTGGTCATCTTCTTGGTGCTCTACGTGCTTTCACGCAAGGTGCCACCACGCCCGCAGGCATGTTCCTTACGATGTATGGGTGCTTTCGCTTCCTCATCGAGTTCGTGCGTCTGCCCGACGCGCAGATGGGCTATCTCCTGGGAACGAACTGGCTCACCATGGGACAAGTGCTATCGCTTCCGCTCGTGATCGCGGGAGCCTATCTGCTGTGGCGCGCGCATACGAGAAAAGATGAGCAGGTCATCTACCTTCCCTAGTCCCGACTTTTAGGCGTCAAAGGTTAGGAAGGGCTGCTCTGCGGCGCTTAGGTCCTCGTCTTCAAATGCGGCAAGGTCGTTGCCAGAGAGGAGCTCGAGGGCCTGGGCGAGCGCGTTGGCGAGAGACTCTGCATCCGTCGCGTCAACGAGTTGCTCCTCGTTCTCCTCGAAGGTTTCGTAGAGATCTTCGGCGGTGAGATCGATGCGCAAACCCTCCTCCGAGGCCTCCTGAACGCTGTCTCCGTCCCAGGCGTATACGTGTGCCTCCTCTTCGTTTGCGGGCAGGGCACAGACCACGTTGTACAGCCCGTCGCTGTCCGAGACGACCTTCTGCCATTGAATGAGGGTTGCCTTGCTTGGTGCGCTCTTCAGCTCGATGAGTGAGTCAAGGTAGATTTCACGTGCCCCGTTGAGGAGCGGTTCGTTCTCCCTAAGTGTGTGCAGCAGCTCAGAAAAGCGCTCGAGCGCGTCTTCGGCGTCGCTTGCCTCCACGAGGGCGGGCATGGTGCAGAGGGTGTCTTCCTGCTCGTTTTGATCCGTATAGCTGAAATTGGCAACGTAGAGCATGTAAATCTCCTCAGAGCTGGCTTAGATACGTACAATGGTTAGGGTAGCGTAGCAAAAGGAGGAGGATTGCCTATGCAGAAGTCCCCGGAACATGGGGTAGTCATGTCGAGGCGCTCGGCGTTGGGAGTCACTGCTGGCGCTCTGGCTTCCGTCTTTTGTACGGGCTGCGGTCTGCTTGATACCTTGCGTCCCGACCTCTCGCCATCCTCGCAAAACAAACCGGATATGCCTGTCATTTCTGATAAGACCGGCAGTCAGGCTGACGAGACTGCCCAGGATTTCGTAAAGATGCTCAAGGCGGGCGAAGTGGGTTCCGTGATGGTGCTCGGTGACAGTATCACCGCTGGCTATATGTGCGACGGATATGGCCCCACAACCGACAGGCTTATCTATGCGGGCCCCTATGGTGAGTTCTACGAGTCTTCCCCTGAGGTCAAATGCTGGACCAATGAGTTCCGCTCCTATTTGGCCGAGAAGGGTGTGACCAATTTCGTTAACGCGGGCATCTGTGGCGCCAAGATGCGTTGGATTGCCGAGAGCGATACCGCCTGGATTCGTGAGCAGGCCGACGTTATCTTTGTCATGCTCGGTACCAATGACGCCATCTACCACACGATGGAGGAGTTTCGCGATTATGCAGATACCGCATTGCAGCTCGTAGCGCAGAACTGCAAGCTTATGGTGGTTATCGCTCCTCCAGAAAATGACTGGGAGCAATACGCAAAGCGTATGTCGCAGACAGAGGTAGAGACGCTGCTTCGTGGTATCACCGAGAATCATGGCTGGAACTTCACCTCGGTGCTCAATTCGGTTACCGTCTACACCGATGACTTCAATGACGACCAGTGCCATCCCACCACTAAGGGATCGTATGCCATCTGGGAGTATCTCAAGGCGCACCTTGGCCTTTAGTTCAAGCTAGTCCGCAACTCAAAGAGCCTGACAAAAAGCTCTCGCCCATCCGCAATCATACAGATTCGGATGGGCGAGAGCTTTTTGTCTTATCGCACGAGCTATTTCTGCGCGGCCGTCTTTTGTTAGTTGGCGTGGTCTGCGGGTGTGGTGCCGCCACCCTGGTCGTCGCTGCTGCCACCACCCTGGCCGCCGCCACTTCCACCGCCCTGGTCGTCGCTGCTGCCACCACCACCCTGGCCGCCGCCACTTCCGCCGCCCTGGTCGTCGCTGCCGCCGCCTTGGCCGCCGCCCTGGTCGTCGCTGCTGCCACCGCCACCTTGGTCGCCGCCCTGCTCGCCACCGCTTCCGCCGCCCTGGTCGTCGCTGCTGCTACCGCCCTGGTCGTCGCTTCCGCCGTCGGAATAATTGTCGGCAGGGATCTCACTTCCGCCGTCGTCAGCGCTGGGTTCGGTCGGTGTCTCCGTGGGGGTCTCTACGGGAGCAGGCTCCTCGTAGGTCGGTTCCTCGACGGGCTGATACTGCGGTTGCTGTGACTGGCTCTCATCAATGAACTCTTGGTACCAGGTACTCGGAGCCTCAATCTCAACCTCTTCCTGGTAGAAGTAGGCAGAGCTGTCGGTATTCTGAGTGGTTTCAGGCATGCCGACCTTCCACTGTTCGTCGGGCATGGCAAGCGTTGCCTGACAGTCGATGGCATTGCCTTCGGAGTCTGTTGGCATAATGCCAGAGCGAGGGGGGATATGCGACTCACGCCGACCGATTGCTACGTAGGTAGCCTCGCTCAACAGGTATCCATCTATCTGCGGAAAGAGGTCAAAGGGTCGTGTTGCCGTGTAGAC
>CAJOKK010000111.1 GCA_905235165.1 uncultured Atopobiaceae bacterium
AAGAACGAGCCGCTCCAGGATGGGCGCAAGCTCGTCGAAGCGGACTGAGCCGGCCCCGACGATGGTGTCGATGGCGCGTCCAGTCAGAATAGGAACGATGAGCTGCAGAATCGTCGTGCTGGCGGCAAGGGCGAAGGCGAGCGCCAGGGACGCAAGGTGCCCGCGGACAAAGGGGGCCAGGCGCTTGAGGACCGCTTTGGTCGAATAGGTCGCGCCCGAGGTGGTGAGTGATGTGCTATTGCCTGAGCCGCCCTTCACTGAGGCCATGGCGTTGGCGCTCGTTCCGAGCCCTGCGTAGGGATTCGCCATCTCAGGCCACCTCCCCTTCGCCCATGAGCTGCGAAGAGGCGATCTCGCGATAGAGCTCGCAGCTGCCCAGCAGGTCATCGTGCGTGCCGAGGCCGGCCACGGCTCCGTGATGGAGCACGAGGATGAGGTCGCAATCCTTGATGGTCGAGACGCGCTGGGAGATGGTGACGGTGGAGACGCCCTCCAGTGACTCGAGGGCTCGGCGCAGTCGCGCGTCGGTCGCGAAGTCGAGGGCTGACGAGACGTCGTCAAGCACGAGCAGGCGCACCTTGCCCACGAGGGCACGGGCAATGGTCAGGCGCTGCCGCTGTCCTCCCGAGAAGTTCGTGCCACCCGCTTCGACGGGCGTGTCGAGCCCCAGGGGCTTCTGGCGCACGAAGTCGGCCGCCTGGGCCAGCTCGAGCGCGCGCCAGAGCTCGTCGTCCGAGGCCGCCTCGTCTCGCCAGAGCAGGTTGGAGCGCAGGGTACCCGATACGAGTGACGGTTCCTGTGATACGTGGGCAACGAGCTCCCTCAGCTGCTCGAAGGGGTAATTGCGCAGGTCGTGGCCTAGGAGCTTGATCGAGCCCTCACCCGGGTCGTAAAGGCGCACCAGCAGGCTGGCCAGGGTGGACTTGCCCGAGCCGGTGCCGCCAATGACACCGAGGCGACCACCTTGGGAAAGGGTCAGCGAAAGGTCGTGCAGGGCGTCCTCGGAGCCGTCCGAATAGGCAAAGCTTACGTGATCGAGCGCCAGTGCGGGAACGGCGAGGTTCTTGTCGCCTGCCAAATCAAGGCGCTGGGCTGCCTCATCGCGGACGCGGGGCTCGAGGTCGAGCACCTCCATGACGCGCGAGGCGGAGGCGGATCCGCGCGTGAAGATGACCACGAGGTTTGCCACGTAGACGATGGCCAGCAGCATCTGCGTCATGTAGTTGACGAAGGCGACGATCTGCCCCTGGGTGAGGCGTCCCGCGTCAACCTGACCTGCTCCCTGCCAAAGAATGGCCACCACGCCCAGGTTGAGGATGAGGAAGGTCGCCGGATTGAGCAGTGCTGAAAGGCGGTTGACGGTCAGCGACAGGTCGCGCTGCTCGCGAGCACACGCCTCAAAGCGACGCTCCTCAGAGCGCTCCTTGCCGAAGGCCCGCACCACGCGCACGCCCTCGAGGTTTTCGGAGCAGACCCGCGTGAGACGGACGAGCGCCTCCTGCACGCGACGAAAGAGGGGCACGGACTTGGTCATGACCAGCCAGAAGACGACAGCGATGGCCGGCGTGCACACGAGAAAGACCAGCCCGAGGCGAAGGTCGATGAGAAGCGCCGCAAGCATGGAGCCGAGCGCGATGAAGGGCCAGCGAATGCCCTGGCGGATGGCGAGCGCGATGGCCACCTGCACTTGGTTCACGTCGCTCGTCACGTTCGTGACGAGGTTGGCCGTGCCGAGCGCGTCAAGCTCGGCTCCGGAAAGCTCGTTAACCTTGGAGAAGAGCGCGCTTCTCGCGTCGGTGCCGATGCCCTGGCTTACCGCGGCGGCGAGCCGCTGGCAGATGAGGGTGAAGCCGAAGCCCACGAGCGTGAGCACGAGGAGCAACCCACCCGAGCGAAGGATGACGCTCACGTCGCGCTGGGCCACGCCCACGTCAATCATGTGGGCGATGACGAGGGGTGTGATGAGGTCAAAGACCACCTCGACCGACTTCGTCAGCAGCGCCAGCACGGTCGAGCGCCGATACGGCCCCATGAAGCGCTGTAGTAATTGTCCCATCGTGCATCCCTCCCTTCGAGCGGTAAGTACCCCGTGCAGGCAGGCAACGATCGAATGGTACGTCAGGAAAACGGGCCTTGGCAATCGAAGCGACGGTTGTCCGGGCAAAGCAACGCGCGGCGACAGGATGAGTCTTTTCAACGCACCGTTGTTGGCTAGACTGAAGGCGAAGGGCGGATGGTGCGAGGAGGCGGCTCATGATCTATGTCACGGGAGATACGCACGGCAGCAATCACCTCGGCAAGCTTGAGGGCGAGCAATGGCCCGCAGGACGCGGGCTGAAGCGCGACGACCTCGTGCTCGTATGTGGTGACTTCGGCGGCGTCCTTAGGCTCGAGAAGCGTGATCGCGACATTCTTGACTGGTGGGAGGCGCAGCCGTGGACCACGCTCTTCATTGACGGCAACCACGACAACATCGACGCGCTTGACGCCATGCCTACCGAGCAGCGCTATGGTGCGCCCGTCCATGTGGTGCCCGAGCACCCGCACGTCATTCATCTCATGCGCGGCTATGTGTATGAGCTGCCCGTCTCGCCTGACACCACGACATCGGTTCTGGCTATGGGAGGTGCGGCTTCCCGCGACCTCAATTCCAGGACCGAAGGCTATGACTGGTGGGCCCGTGAGCTGCCCTCCGATGAGGAATATGACCGCTGCAGCGCCAGCTTGGGGGCGCGCGATTGGCGCGTGGACTATGTCGTGACCCACGAATTGCCCGCCGACCTGCGGATGCCGGCACTCGACTGGCGAAGCTACTCATCGCTGCTTTCGGGTGCCGATACGCTTACCAACTATCTGCAATGGGTCTATGATCGTCTCGACAAAGAAGCCCTGCATTGCTGGTATGCAGGCCATTACCATAAAGATTTGTATGTAGACGAAAAAGTAAGAGTGCTTTTTGATGACATTGTTGAGTTGAGTGCCTAGGCCTTACGTAATCCATGCAAGGAGAAGACCATGAAGTCGCGTGCTGTGCCGTTTCGAAGGTCCGCAACCCTGTTCGTCCTCGTGCTTGTGTGCGTGCTGGCCTTCCCACTGGTGGCACGTGCGGACGAGATTGATGACCAGCTTTCCGTTGGCGATTGTGCCGAGGGTGAGGTCATCGCGGCGTTTGCCCCTAGGCGCGGTCGGTTCTTGGCCCAGATGGACCTCCCCTATGAGGTTGAGCCGCTCATGAGGATTGACGAGTCGGAAGATTCGGCAGCAGAGCCGCGCTTGCTTGCGACCTCGCCTACGGCAGGCCGGATGCTGACTGCGCAGCCAGCAGCGGAGTTGACCCTCTCTTCCGTAAAGTCCGACACCCTGACGACCGAGGAACTTTTGCGCACCTTGGCCGACGATCCGAACGTGCTCTTTGCCGAGCCCAACTACACCTTCGCCTTTGAGGACACGGATGGGGCTGAGCCCATGACGGGGCAGGCGAGCGCCTCCGCCATTGGCGACCTGACGCCGCTCCAATGGGACAACTGGACAAGCGAGAAGACCACGCGCGCAAGCCAATGTGCCGTGAACCCCTCTATCAACGTGCCCACCTTCGGCTCCGACCAGCGCGGTGCCAACATGGACAAGCCCGTGGTGGTGGCCCTTCTCGACACGGCGGTTGACTACCAGCATCCCGACCTGACTAACGTTCTCTATCACTTTAGCCCCGAGCAACAGGCCTCGCTTGGCTGCTGGGAGTTTGGCTACAAGGCAGGCGACAAGGGAATCCACGGCGACTACTACGATCCCATCTCGCTTTCCATCGGGCACGGAACGCATACGGCCGGCATCATTGGCGCGGAATGGAACGGCTTTGGTACCAGCGGCGTTGCCTCGAACGTGCGGATCGTGTCCATCGATTTCTCTGGTGAGAACAAGAGCGTCTCTATCGCGGATGCCATCTGCGCCTTCGATTTTGTCGACCGCTTCAACGAGCAGGCGTCCGAGGAGGACCGTATCAGGGTTACCAGTAACTCTTGGGGCAGCCTGCAGTCCAGCCGCGCGGTGGATGCCGCCGTGCGCGCACTTGGGGACAAGTGGGGCGTCGTGAGCGTCTTCTCCGCAGGAAACGATGGCAGGAACAACGACCATTACGAGCGGCCTTGCTCCTTTCTTGTGGATAACCCCTACGGCATCGTTGTCGCGAACTCCACGATCAGAGAGACCCTGCCCATCGGTAGCGAGTATGGATCTACGACCGTAGACTTTGCGGCGCCCGGCACGAACATCCTCTCGACGTCAATCGAGGGGTGGGGACGCTACATCGCCGACGCGACGCGCGCATCAGACCCACTCTACGTGGGCTTTGATGGTGACAGCGAGCCTGTGGTGAGCGTCTCTCAACTCTATCAAGACGGCAAGCCCGACCTCTGGCACGACAGCACGGTTCAGAGGACTGACATCGCTTCTCAGGTCAGCGACGCTCACGCTTTCGGCACGGGTAGCTTGCGGATAGACGTGGATCCGGCACTTGTCGTTGACACGAGCCCTTACAAGTACTCCCAGTACTATGACGTACAGCTTGATATCGACCTCTCCGGCACGGACATCGCAGACCGGATTGAGGGTTTAAGGGGGCTTCACCTAGGCTTTGCCTTGAGTGGTGGGGTGGGTTCGGTCGGCGTGTCCACCGTTGCTTTCGAGACGAACCTGGCTGACGTGGCGCTCAATCTGGGCACGCATACGGACTCGCCCTCGGATTGGGCCTTTGTGGACAAGGTCGTCACGGAGCCGGGGCCGATGGACAAGCCCATCGAAGGTAAGCCCGAACCGACAGGAGATGCCTTCAGGCCCGAGAACGACCACCTCATCATCAAGATGCGTGTCGCGCTTCCCAAGGATTGCACCTGCTTCTACCTGGACTCCCTGGGCTTGGGGACGCAGACCGTGCCCTATGCCTTCGAGAGCGGGACCTCCATGGCAGCTCCCCATGCTGCGGGCGCTGC
>CAJOKK010000112.1 GCA_905235165.1 uncultured Atopobiaceae bacterium
TGAGTCAAAAAGGACTACGGTAACTGACTCACTCGCCGGCCCCCCGCGCCTCCCCCCAGTCCCCCGGATGAGTCAAAAAGGACTACGGTAAGTGACTCAGGTAAGTGACTCATTAGTAATGGATGTGGACCTTATCGCCAACGTGGATAAGGCTATAGAGCTCGGCGGCAGCGTCGTAGGGCAGGTTCACGCAGCCATGGCTACCGTCGTATAGATAGGTATCGCCACCAAACTCATAGTCGCCGCGCCAGGTGGCATCGTGCAGACCATAGGCGTTTCCGAGGAAGCACATCCAGTAGTTGACGTTGCTGTTGTAGTAGTCCTCTTCTTTGGGCTGCTCGCCATCCTTGAGCTGCACGTCGTCTTTCAGGCCCTTGAGCACGACGTTTTGCTCCATGCTATTGATCTCGTAGTCACCGGTGGGTGTCGAGTGGCCCTTTGCCTCATCGCCCGAGACGATGCCTGAGCGCCAGAGCACGGTCTTGCCATCGCTATCGTAGAGGCGCGCGTACTGCGAGGAGAGATTGACGTCGATGTGACGGCCACGGCTCTCATGGCCCTCCGACTCATCGGGGCGCTCGAAGGTGGTCATGGTGGGAATCTCGAGCGGGCTGTTGTCGTTGTTCATGATCTTTGGCGCGAGCGCAGCGGCCACGTCTGGTGAGCTGACTTCCCAGCCGTGCACCTCATCCTCGCCATTGACGATGTCGTTGAGGTTCGCGTATGACCAGTCGCGAATGGCGTCAGAGTTGGCGGCTGCGTGCATGCTGCCGTCGCCGTAGGTCAAATACAGCCAGTCCTTGATGAGGCTCTTGTCCACGGTGATGAGGGTCTTGCCGTTGAGCGTGAGGGGGATGGAGAGCCTGACGATGGTGTTCAGGCGCTCGATTGCCTCCTTGAGACTTTGGTTGTCGTCCTTGACGGTAGGCTGGAGAAGGTCGGTGGCCTCAAGGTCGACGGCACTCTGCAGCGTCGAGATACCCTCAGAAACGCGCTGTTTGACGGGCTCAACATCAAGCTGGCCGCCGGGGACGCACGGAACGAGCACGAACGCGTCCTTCTCGTCACTCCAGCTGCTACCTGCGTCGGTTGCCGCCTGGGCAGTCTGGTTGAACTCGTCGACCTTGCCTGCCACAGCTGCGTCAAGCGCCTCTTGGTCGTAGGAGACACCCACGTTAACGCTGACGTCCTCGTGGTGCCACAAGGCGATGGGCCACAGGTAGGGATTGGTGTTGTCGTGAGCGCTCTGGGCGATGGCGTCGCTGTCCACCGTGAGCTTGGCGTCTTGCGCCGTAATGGAGAAGTCCGCGTTGTTGCCGCTCACGTGCATGCTGTAGGCGTCAATGTTGTCTTTTACCTGTTTGGAAAGCTCCGCCACCGTGAGGTTTGAGGCGTCGATGCCTCCCACGGTGACTCCCGGAAGGAAATGCTCCTGGTAGTGACGGACACCGAGCAGGTAGGCGCCGATGGCGGCAAGCAAGATGAGGGAAAACGCGATAAGTGCGCCGTGTTTACGTGGGGCTTCCTCAGTCTCAGAGTGCGCTCGCGATCGTGAGCGGGGAGTCGGTTTAGAGGTGGACGACAGATACGAATCTGCCCCGGAGATCTTCTCAAGCGGTTGCTGTTTTGCCACGTTTGCTTCCTTTTGGTCTCATGGTCGTGCGCACTCATTTTATCTCACAACAATGTGTTTGATTCCTGTTCACGAGGTGTGCTTATTCCCGTTTGCTACCATTGATTGTCGCTTAACCCCGCTCCTATAAACGTTCCTATAAAAAATGCGCGAAGGGATAACGCTCCCAGATGGTCTTCTCGAGTTTTCTCTTTCTCTTTCTTTTCTTGCCCATAGTGCTCTGCGTGTACGATTTCGTTCCTGAGCAGCGCAAAAACAAGGTGCTTCTCATTGCCTCCCTGGTCTTCTATGCCTGGGGTGGCATACGCTACCTGCCGCTCATTGCCTTCGAGGCCTTCGTCAGCTGGGTATGCGCCCTGCGGATCGAAAACTCGTCCACGCCTAAGCAGCGCAAGACTTGGCTCGTCGTTGACCTCGTCGTTCTGCTGGCGCTTCTGACCTACTTCAAATACTGGGGGCTGCTCGTTGGCAGCTTCCATGCCTTGATTGGTTCCACGGCAGACCCCCTTGCGCCCGTGTTGCCCATCGGAATCTCCTTCTACACCTTCCAGCTCATCAGCTACGTGGTCGACGTGTATCGTTCTGAGGTGAGGGCCCAGCAGGCCTATTGGAAGCTGCTGCTCTATTGCTCGCTCTTCCATCAGTGCATCGCGGGCCCCATCGTGCGCTACGAGACGGTTGCCAACGAGATAGATCATCGAGAGGCCAGCAGGGCAGACGTATATGCGGGCACGCGACGTTTCTGTGTGGGCTTGGCCAAGAAGGTCGTCCTTGCCAACGGGTGCGCGACGCTTGCTGACTCGCTGATTCCCGCAGGAACGGGCGCGCTTACTCCGCAGCCGCTTTTTGGCTGGTGGCTCGGCATGTTTGCCTACGCGCTCCAGATCTACCTCGACTTCTCTGCCTATTCCGACATGGCTATCGGCCTCGGTTGGATGGTGGGCTTTCACTATCTCGAGAATTTCGACCATCCGTACCTCTGTACGTCGGTGCAGGACTTCTGGCGCCGTTGGCACATCTCGCTCGGCAGCTTCTTCCGCGATTACGTTTACATTCCCTTGGGTGGCAGCCGCTGCTCGACCAAGCGCTATGTGTGCAACATGGCCGTGGTCTGGCTGCTGACGGGCCTGTGGCATGGGGCGAGTTGGAACTATCTCCTTTGGGGCGCCTACTATCTGGCCTTCCTCCTCTTCGAGCGCTTCTGGCTGAAGGACCGTCTCTCCCAACGGATGGGCCACGTGTATACCCTCGCTGTGGTCATACTGGGATGGGTGCTCTTCCGCTTTGAGAATTTCTCCGAGATGGGGCTCGCCTTTGCCGGCATGTTCGGCATCGGGGCAACTTCCATCACGTCGCTTGCCGTTCGCACGGCCTTCTTGCAGAACGTCTTCCTGCTGATAGCCTCGGTGATTGCCTGCACGGGCCTTGGCTCCTTGCTGCGGCATAAGCTGGCGGTCTCGGCGCGCAGTAGCGACATGGGCCTTCTTGCCTACAACATCGAGGAGGTCGTGGTGCCCATCGGCCTGCTCATCATCTCGACGATCGCCCTTGCGGGCGCCAGCTACAACCCGTTCATCTACTTCCAGTTCTAAGAGGGGAGGAAAGTCTACATGGCAAACGAGAAATCACAGGATACAACCGAGACAACTGCCCAGGTGGCTTCGGCTGACGCCGACCTGCTTCGCCGCGGGCGCGCGCTTGCTAGGGCACGCCGCTCCTCGGTGTACTGCGTTATGGGCTTTATCGCGCTCTTCGCCATCGTCGGGCAGCTTTTCTTCCTGCGCCCCGATCACTCCGACCTTGAGCGGCGTGACCTCACGCCCTTCCCGCCCGTGAGCGCCCAGGGCCTGATGAGCGGCTCGTTCTTCTCGGACCTCTCGCTTTGGTATGGCGACACCTTCCCGCTTCGCGAGCTTCTCGTGGGCCTTTCGCGCTCGTTGACCTCATGCTACGGCCTGCAGCCCAAGACGCAGATGGTCGGCCGCACGTCGGGCGGTGACCAGGTGCCTACCACCGACACGACCAAAACTGAGGCCGCGGCTGCTGCCAAGGACGACGAGAAGGTCGCGGTTCCTGACGAGCGCGCGATGGCTGAAGAGATCCAGAACAAGATCATGGAGGGCCTCTACGTCAACGACGGGGCAGCCTACAACATCTATTACTTCGATCAGCCTTCTGTTGAGCAGTACGCGAAGGCAATCAACACCTGTGCCAAGAACGTTCAGGGCCAGGCCACGGTCTATTCCATCATCGCGCCTACCAGTGCCGCGTCGATCTTGGACGAGCAGACCCTGCAAGAGCTCGGTGGTGCCGACCAGCACCAGGCGGTCAAGTACTTCTACAGCCTCTACGACGATTCGGTGCATGGTGTCGACGTGTGCGATGCCCTGCGCTCCCACAAGGACGAGTACATCTACTTCCGCACCGACCATCACTGGACGCAGCTTGGCGCCTACTACGCATACCTTGAGTTCTGCCGCGAGAAGGGCGTGGAGCCTTCGGACATCCTCGCTCGCAACAGGGAACGCTTCGATCGCTTCCTCGGCACCTTCTACAGCGAGCTGAACAATTCCGAGATGGAGGAGAACCCCGACTTCGTTGACGCCTATGTGCCCAACTCGACCAACGACATGGTGGTGTGGGATACCGACGGCAACGAGATCCAGACCAACGTGGTCACCGATGTCTCCGATTGGGCTTACGACTCTAAGTACAGCT
The DNA here is from genome assembly GCA_905235165.1 of uncultured Atopobiaceae bacterium. GTDB lineage: Bacteria > Actinomycetota > Coriobacteriia > Coriobacteriales > Atopobiaceae > UBA1367. Next base: position 4,352 of record CAJOKK010000112.1, read on the forward strand.
GCTTCATCTCGGGTGACCGTCCGCTGAGCCGCATTGACAACCCCAACAAGAGCGACGGGTCCTCCTGCCTCGTTGTCAAGGACTCCTATGGATGTGCCTTCGTGCCCCTGCTCGTTGATGACTACGAGACCACCTGGGTCATCGACTTCCGCTACAGCGATCGCTCCATTCCTGACTTCGTGCTTGAGAACGACATCAAGGACGTGATCTTCGTCAACACCATCGTTTTGGCGGGTACCGATCCCGTGTCCTCTGCGCTGCTTGCGCAGTCGCAGCATGGCGATGCGGGTAGCGTGTCGGCCCTGGCCGCCAGCTCCGAAGACTCAAGCGACTCTAGCGACGCAGATGTGCAGGCAGCCGAGACGAGCGACGAGGTAACGGAGGGAGAGGGGAGCGCAAGCGAATCCGACGAGGAGAGCTCTTCGTCGGACGAGACCTTCTCTGACTATGATTACGCGAGCGATGATGGCTACACCGAGGAGAGCGGCTACATCGACTGAGATGCCGAGTAGTGCCCATTCCGCGTTTTCGCGCAAACGCGCGTGAGGCCCCTATAGAGAGAAGAAGGGCGGGAGCCGTCTATCCAGAC
>CAJOKK010000113.1 GCA_905235165.1 uncultured Atopobiaceae bacterium
CCTTCGAGTTCTGCAAGGCCTTCTTCACCATATTCGCCGTCGTCTTCCTGACGCCCTGGGCCTTCACGAAGGTGGAGAAAGCTGGCGAGAAGAACACCTAGCACGTGGGGTAGTTGGGTGCCCGGGCCCTCTCTACCAAAAAGTGACATTCCGGGCCGTTTTTTGTCACAAAATGGCTGGGGGCGCCACCCTTACTCGTTGCGAGCGTTGAGGTAGAACTCTACGCAGCGGTCGGCAAGAATGTCGAGAGAATCAAAGAGCCAGTCGGGACGTTCGCTCAGGTTCTGGTAAATGACCGAAAGCTCGGTACAAGCCACCACGACAGCGTCGCAGCCGGCCTCACGCAGCTTTTGGGCCTCTGCGAGAAAGTCCTTCTCGTCATACGGTTCGTTGGCCTTCACGCAGTCGTAGATGAGGTGCGTCACAACGGCCTGCCCGGATTCGTCGGGAACGATCGTGCGGATGGCGCGATTCTCGAAATAGCCTTGGAAGACGCCAGACTTTACGGTGCCCTCGGTGGCAAGCAGGCCAACCGTGGCCCCAGGTCCAAAGATCGACGAGATGCGTCGGGATGTCTCCTCCATGATGTTGAGCACGGGAATCCTCACGGCCTCGCTGATAGCCTCGTAGAAGTAGTGAGCCGTGTTGCAGGGGATGGCGATGTATTCTGCGCCCGACTTCTCGAGCATGCGTGCCACCTTGGTCATCTCCTGCTGTGGATTGGGCTTGGTGTTGTCGAGGATGTATGCCGTGCGATCGGGAATCTGCGGATCGTTGAACACGATCATGGGCATGTGGTCTTGGTCGGTTTGGGCCGGCGTCTTCTCGATCAGCAGCTCCATAAAGTAGGCGGTGGCCAAGGGGCCAACACCGCCGAGGATGCCAAGGATGGGATTGTTCATAAGGCTCTCCTGCCCGTCGTTTTGCTCCGGCCATTGTAACGATGCCTTGTGGAAGCGATACGGATAAGCCCGTGGCTGGTCGTAGGTTTTCGCTGTCTGTTGCTCCGGTGCAAATGCTGGCAGGAGTGCAGAAGCTGTTTACAATGTTCAAGACTGAATATGATGCATAGAAGATGCATGTGCGATAAGCGCGGCACGAGGCCGCAGGAAGGGGCAGCGATGAGCCGCCGGATAGTTCCCGTTCTTCTTGGCACCGAGGTGGGCGTGTATGGCATGGCGCGTGCCTTTTGGCAGGAATATCACGTGAAGAGCTACGCCTACGGGACTTTTCCGCTCACGCCCACGCGCTACTCCAAGTTCATTGAGCAGCGCTGTGACGAGCGCTTCGCCGACCCAAAGCACTTCGTTGAGATCCTCAACCGCGATGCCAAAGGCTTTGGTGATGCCACCATCTTGGTCATCCCCTGCGGCGACGATTACTCGCTTCTGCTGTCTGCTCACAAAGATGAGCTCGATCCGCGCCTGACCGCCATCACCTCTGATGCCGGCGTGCTTGACGAGCTTAACGACAAGGCCCGCTTCTACGAGCTCTGCGAGCGTGCGGGCGTGCCCTATCCGCGTGCGATCAGCGTGTCGGGCATCTCGGATCTGCCTGACGATCTGCCCTTCCCCTTCCCGGTGGCGGTGAAGCCCACCGATGCGGCTTCCTATCGCGAGCATGAGTTCGAGGGGCAGAAGAAGGCCTTCATCATCGAGGACCGCGCGATGCTCGAGGAGACCGTGCGCCGTGTGTACGACTCGGGCTACGACGCACAGCTCGTCATCCAGGACTTTGTGCCGGGTGACGACTCGAATATGCGCACCATGAACGGCTATGTGCGCCAAGATGGCTCGGTTGCGCTTCTCGCGCTGGGTCGTCCCATCCTGGAAGACCCCGAGCCCATGCGTATCGGCAACTACGTGGCCATCATCTCCTATGGTGACGAGAAGCTCTACGCCACGGTGGAGCAGCTTCTCTCCAACATCCACTACTTTGGCTACTTCAACCTCGACATGAAGTACGACGAGCGTGATGGTAGCTACAAGCTGCTTGACTTCAACCCGCGTCAGGGCAGGAGCAGCTATTTCGTCACCTTGGCGGGCAGCAACCTCGCTCGCTTCGTGGTGGAAGACATCGTGGAAGGCAAGAAGGAGCCGGCTGTTCACGCCAGCAGGCGCTACCTCTGGGTGGGTATGAGCAAGCACATCGTGAAGCGCTATACCCCCGAGGGCGACGGGCGCGATGAGGCGCTTAAGCTCATGCGCGAGGGGCTTGTGGGCACGACGCTCTACGGCGAGCATGATAACGACCCGCGTCGCCTCTACTACATCGGCCGCCTGTGGCTAAGCTACTTCCGCGACTTCAAGCGCTACTTCGGCCATCGCGAGCTCGAGGGATAAAACCATGGCTGGCGTTGAGCCCACGTTGGCAGAGCAGGTGGCCAAGGTTCCCACGGAGCCGGGCTGCTACCTGTGGAAAGATGCCCAGGGAACGGTCGTCTACGTGGGTAAGGCCAAGAACCTGCGCGCCCGCATGCGCCAATACGTGACCCTTTCCGACGAGCGCGAGAAGATCCCCTTCATGATGCAGGTGGTGAAGGGCTTCGACTACGTGGTCGTGGGCTCCGAGCACGAGGCGCTCGTCCTTGAGCGTGAGCTTATCGCCCAGCATCATCCCTACTACAACGTCGACTACAAGGACGACAAGAGCTATCCCTACATTGCCGTCACTGAGTCCGATGTCTTTCCGGCCATCAAGTACACGCGCGAGAAGCACCGCAAGGGCACGCGCTACTTTGGGCCCTATACCGACGCCCGTGCCGCGCGTGAGACGATCGACATCCTGCGCAAGGTGGTGCCCATCTGCATAGCTACCTGCGCGGAGTGGAAGCGTACCCGTCGATACCTGGAGAGCCATCCCGATGATGTGCCCGTGGCTAACCTCGTCTTGGCCGAGCGTGGGCGTCCCTGCTTTGATTACCACGTGGGGCGCGGCCCTGGTGCCTGCTGCGGTGGTATCGACACGGTGGCCTATGCCGACCACGTGGGCCAGGTCGAGCATTTTCTCGAGGGCAAGCGATCCCAGATCATCAATGAGCTTGACGACCAAATGCACCAGGCTGCGGCTGAGCTGGACTTCGAGCGGGCAGGCAGGCTCAAGCGACGCCTCGAGGTGCTTGAGGGCCTGGATGACCGCCAGCAGGTGATTATCTCAGAGGGTGCCAGTCTCGACGCGGTGGGCTTCTATCGCGAGGAGACCATCAGCTGCGCTTGCGTCTTCAGCGTGCGCGAGGGGCGCGTGGTGCGTACCAACGAGTTCGTGCTCAACAAGGGCCTCGACGTGAGCGAGGAAGAGCTCGCGGAGGGCTTCGTCAAGCGCTACTTCGACGAGACGGCCGACATTCCGGCCGAGGTCGACCTGGCACAGGAGCTGGCCGACGCCAACGTCTTGAGCCAGTGGCTTTCCGACAAGCGCGGCCGCGTGTGCCGTCTGCATCGTCCGCAGCGTGGCGAGAAGCGCGCCCTGCTCGAGATGGCGCAGAAAAACGCCCGCCATGCCCTCATGCGCTACATGATTCGCACGGGCTATGCGGATGACCGCACCAACCAGGCACTTCTCGAGCTGGAAAGCGCCCTTGCCCTCGATGGGCCGCCGCTTCGCATCGAGTGCTTCGACATCTCGACCCTGCATGGCCGCTTCACCGTGGCCTCGATGGTGGTTTTCACCAATGGTCGTCCCGACAAGGGGCAGTATCGTCGCTTCAAGGTGCGTGCCGAGCTCGAGGAGGCCAACGACTTCCTCAGCATGGAGGAAGTGCTGGGCCGCCGCTACGCGCCGGAGCGCATGGCCGACGAGCGCTTTGGCTCTCGTCCCGACCTGCTCGTGGTGGACGGCGGCAAACCCCAGCTCACGGCCGCGATGAACCAGCTCGAGGCCTTGGGTCTCGACATCCCGGTCTGCGGCTTGGCCAAGTCGGACGAGGAGGTGTTCGTTCCCTGGGACGACACGCCGGTGGTCTTGCCCAGCGGCTCGGCCTCCCTCTACCTCATCAAGCAGGTTCGTGACGAGAGCCACCGCTTCGCCATCACCTTCCATCGCCAGCTGCGCGACAAGGCGATGACGGTGTCGGTGCTCGACGAGATCGAGGGCGTGGGTCCCAAGCGCAAGAAGGCCATCATGCGCCACTTCGGCTCGATGAAGAAGCTCCGTGCGGCCAGCCCCCAGGAGATTGCCGAGGTCAAGGGCGTACCCGAGTCGGTCGCCGAGGAGATCTGGCAAACCCTGCGCGCCTTCGAGGCCGATGCCACCGACAAGGGCGACGAGAAGGACGACACTCTCGAATAATCCTTACGTCCTTCTCGTCGGCATCGCTTCTCGCTACTATCGAAGGTGACCTACGACAGTTCGCTCGGCGAAGTTATCTCGGGCAAGAGAGGGAGAGGCTTGATGGATACCAGCGTTACCCGCCGTTCTTTTCTCGGCATCGCGAGTGCGTCAGCGCTTGCCCTGTCCGCCTGCACGGGAACTGCTGGAGCGGATGCGGAAGCCTCCTCGCCATCATCGACGCCGGTAAACGGCACCCTCACCGTGGGTTCAGCCTGTCCTCCTGGTTCCTACGACCCACATATCTATTCCTGCGACTTCTGCCTGAGCGCGAACCGCAACGTCGTGGAGGGACTCTACGAGATCGATCTCCACACCTACACGGTCGCTGACGGCCTGTGCGTGGGGGAGCCCTTCTGGTTTGATGCCTATACCTGTGAAATCGTGCTTCGAGAGGGGGCGACCTTCTCTAATGGCGCCCCGGTGACCCCCGAAGACGTGGTGCGTTCCTTCGACCGTGCCTCTGCAGAGGGCATGCCCTTCCAGCCCCTTCTCTCGATGTTCGACGCAATCGCCCTGTGGAGCGACAACAGCCTTTTGGTCAGCGTCAACATCCCATGGTTTCCGCTCGTCAAGGAGCGCCTGTCCATCATCAAGGTGCATCATCAAGGTGATCCCAGCCGACCTGAGCGACGAGGAGATCGCGACGCGCCCTGTGGGGTCGGGCCCTTGGATGTACACCGATACGTCTGAGGAAGGTGCCACGCTCGAGCCAAACCCCTTCTACAACGGCAGCCATCCAGCGCTGGCACAGCAGCTTCGCATCTATTCGCTACCCACCATCGAGCAACGCATCGATGCCCAGGAAGACGGCACGACGCTCATCTGCGAGAGCGTGACGCCTTCGGCCGTCCAGCAGCTCTCGGAATATGGCTGCACGGTTGAGAATGTCCACGGCTTTGCCACGCGCTTTGTCATGTTCAACGTGAGGAAGGCCCCGTGGGACAACAAGAACGTTCGGCAGGCCGTCATGTATGCGCTGAACACGCCTCGCATGATCGAGGAGATC
>CAJOKK010000114.1 GCA_905235165.1 uncultured Atopobiaceae bacterium
GAGGTGTTCCACTGAGGGATGTTTACAGAGGGAAGCCCACTACAGCCTCGGAACATGCCATGCATGTCCGTGACCTTGGAAGTGTCCCACGAAGAGATCTTAAAGGCTTCGCTATCGGTAAGCGAGAAGCAGTCTTCGAACATTTCGCTCATGTCCGTGACGTTGGAGGTGTTCCATTTGGAAAGATCCAGGGGAAGGAGCGCGTTGCAGCCGCTGAACATGCCGCTCATGTTAGTTACCTGAGAGGTATCCCATTTGGAGGGGATAAAGGTAACTTCTTTTGTGGGATCGATGATGGCCCCAATCGCCCAGCAATCCTTGAACATGTCCTGCATGTCCGTAACGTTGGACGTGTTCCAGTTCCGGACATCGATCTGATTAAGCCTGTTGCACTTAGCAAACATGCCCCGCATGCTGACTACGTTGGAGGTGTCCCATTGGGAAGCATTAAAATCGCGTAGGAAAGAACAGCCGTAGAGCATGTAGCCGCAGTCTTCGGGAAGCATGACGCCTCTCTGCACATCGAGATATTCAATCTTGCTGGCGACGTCAAGCCACGGGACGTTGGGGTTTGGCAAGTCACCACCAAAGTTTGCCAGCCTTCCGGAAGTACCGTTTTTTGGCCAAACGTGCAGCGTGGTCCCCTCAAAAGACCAGCTGCACTCGCCCCAATCCCCGCTGGTTGCTGGCTCTTCGGCACGAGCGCTCATGGGGAATCCGGCCAGGGCAAGCGCGGCACAGAGCATTAAGGCCAAACCCTTTTGTAAGATGCCGGTAAGACCCTTCTGTTGACACATGCGAACTCCTTCCTCGAACTGCGAGACCTTTGGACGCAAAGCACGACTACATCTCACATTTTGCTACAAGGCAAAGACCTGCTCAGGATAAATCTTTTACGAGTCCGGGAATGAGTCAAAAAGTAAACAGGTAACTGACTCATTTTCGGGAATGAGTCAAAAAGTAAACAGGTAACTGACTCATTGGGGGCTACTTGACGTTTCGATAGCTTATGAGCGCAAGCACCTTGTCGGCATGTGCGGGCACCAGGTAATAGCTGCTTAGATGGGATTTGCTGTATTGCTGCGCGGTATCTCTGGTGGCAACGCGAAGATATTCGGTATAGAACTGTTCCCAGCTCTCGAATTGCTGCGAATCAACGTGCTCGCTAGTGTTGGACAGCACGTCTTGAAGACCATCGGCCTCAACGAGCCCCGACCTCAGAATCAGCCACTCGAAGGATTCCGGAAGGCAGATAACGATGCGATCGGGATGGCGCCTCTGTAGCCTGAGAACACGCTCCGCCTCTGACCCAAAGGCCGCCCCATCGGCAAGGACGAAGACCTTCTCGTCTTCATGCTCTTGCAGCCAGGCGTATATCCCGTCCTTACCGTTAGAGGAGGCACAGCTCAGGGCAGAGCCCTCAAAGCGTTTCGCATAGAACCTGTAGCCAGACTCGGAATCCTCAACCAAAAGCGCGTCAAACTCTTCGTTGCCAGGCAGCTCCCCGCCTCCATAGCGATAGCCCTTATCACGCTGGTAGTAAGGCTCAAAGGTATGGGTCTTCCCGCTCATCTTGATCTGATAAATCTCGTCGATGCTGTAGGGCAGCTGATGGAGGGGGCGCCTCGTTATGATGACGTAGTAGTTGTCGGAATCCCTGACCTGCACGGCGAAGGCCTTGCTTGTCACGTAGTCGGCGCCCTCATCAACAAAGACGATCGAGTCGCTCGTCTCGGCCAGCTGATTCTGCCAAATCATGTCGACAAGGGCCACGCAGTTCTTCTCGCACTCCACCGTCACGCCGCTGGCAGCGCCAAGCCTCATATGCTCGGCAACCAGATCGTACAGGATAGACTTGCCGGTTCCGCTGTCGCCCACGATAACCGTGATGTTGCGGCGCAGCGAGAAGCTGAAGCGGACCCGGCTGTTGTGAACCTTGACCTCCTGAACTCCGCGCATGCTTCCTCCTAAAGGTACTTGGCCGCAAGCATGACGAGGTCAGACATGTTGGTGACCACCTTGTTGTCATTGAGGACGCGCACCTTGAAGGGCTCGCTTCCGAAATCCATGAGGTGGCGCAGGTTGATCACCAGCTTGCGCTTTTGGGCCTCACGGCGACGGGCAATCTCCAGTATCCACTGAGCGCAATTATCACCACAGGTAGAAGCGTTAAACACATGGGCATGATCGTTGGCCAGAAGGATGAGCGTCTTCACGCCGCCTGACAGCTGCAAAGGCGAGATCGAACCCAAGACGGGACTGTCAATCACTCCGGCGCTTACGACGCGCGACTTGTCTACGTCTTCGATCATCTGGACCGAGAGCGGGTTGGTGATCCACTCGTCGCGATAGGAGTTCTTGAAATAGACGGACGTATTGAAGATCGCCTCAGGCATGTCTCCGTAATAGATGTTGAGCATGTGGGTGACTTCCCTATCGCATCTTCGCCGCTAGGTCATGGTGCTTCGTATAGTTCACCTTAACACTCATGCCAGCGAAGTCCTGCAAAAACGTTTTCGCAGCCAGTAGGCGCCCTTTTGGCGGTTCGAAGAAATGGGTAGAAGAACCCCGCGTGCGTAAGGCGCACCGCACCACGCCTTGTCCCCAACATGCGACTCCCGGCCGAACCTTTCTGCCGGAAATGGGCGGCGTGCGCAATAATTGCCCCAGTACGCAGTGTTGGCACCGGACGAAGCACGTACTTCCACGAAAGAGGCCCATCATGACCAAACGGATCCACTGCTTTCTCGCGGTACTTCTCGCCTGCGCCCTGCTGAGCATCTCGCCAAGTAGAGCGCTAGCCGATGATGAGTACACGCTCGATTCCACCGCAATCAATGCCGAGGTCGAGCAGGACGGAACGCTCCAGGTGACCGAGACCCGGCAAGTGAGCCTTGACGGGTCCTTTACGGGCTTCTATTGGGAGATCCCAACAGGCAAGACCGTGCTTGGCGAAACGTCAATCAAGATCGTTGGTGCGGGTGAGGTTGACGATGAGGGCAACACGCTCCCCTACACCTACTCCGACAACTCCGAGGACACGACGGAAGGCGTCTGGACCACCAGGCCCGAAGACGACTCAACCCGAGTTGACGTGCACTTTGCCAAGAGCAACGAGACCGTTCGCTTTTACGTGAGCTACGAGCTTACCGGAGCGGTGGCCCGCTGGAGCGACACGTCCGAGCTGAATTGGAAGTTCGTTGGCCCCGAATGGCCCCTAGACTCCCAAGACACCAGCTGCTTCATCACCTTTGCCGGAGCACCCGAGGGAACCCAAATCACCGCCGGTGACAACCTACGCGGATGGCTCCACAACAACTCGATGGTCGGCAACATCAACATCCCCTCAGGCAGCATTCCCGCGCAAGACCAGTTGGACATCGATAGCCCGGGTACCATCGACATCGAGATGCCCTACGTACGCTCGGGAGAGTTTGCCGAGGTCCACGCCCTCTTCCCCACCGATTGGACGCCCCAGCTCCAGGCCAAGAACGACGCTCGTCTGCAGGCCGTGCTTGACGAGGAGGGTGCTTGGGCAAAGAACGCGAATGAGCGCTTTGAGAACTCCAGGAAGTTCTCAGACATCAAGAAGACGATCTACTCAGCTGTCACGGCCCTTGATATCGTGGCCCTCTTGACGTCGCTGGTTCTCTATCGCCGCAGCCACAAGGCCACCTTTAAGGACAAGTACTTCCGCGACGTTCCCACGAACGACCATCCGGCGGTGCTGGGCTACATCTACACCTACGAAGCCGGCAAGGGACCGGACTTCACGGCTTCCCTCATGCGTTTGACCGACATGGGTGTTATCAAGCTGGAGAAGGCCACCTATCGCAAGAGGCGCCTGATGCGCAAGCCAAAGGAGATAGAGGACTGGCTGCTCATTCCGAACCCCGATGCGGCGGCAAAGCTGACCGACCCCATCGACCTGGCAACCTATCACTTCGTCTTCCAGTACGTCGGCGGCTTTGCGCAGTCCTTTGGCGACGAGAACCCCCGTCCCGACGGTTCGGTCTACATGGCTGACTTCAAGATCGTGGGCGAGACCCACAGCAGCAGCTACCAGTCGCAGCTGGAGATCTGGAAGGACACGGTGGAAAACGAGGCTGCGGCATGCGGCTTCACCGAAGACAACGATACCAGGCACAACACCATCCTGCTTGCCGCCGTCGGCGTAAGCTTCTTCACCCTTGGCCTGGGCTTCATCGATACGTTCTTCATCTCGGAGAACGCGCTTGAGATGTCCGGCGCCTTCATCCCCGTGATGCTCCGTCTGGCCCTGCTGCTCGCGGTCTTTATCGTCATGGCCATCGTGCTTGGCAACATGCACGACCGCTCGGCCGAGGCCGACGAGATCAAGGCCAAGCTCAAGGCCCTGCGCAACTGGCTGCAGGACTTCACCAAGCTCGATGAGGCCATTCCCACCGACGTCGTCCTCTGGAACCGCCTGCTCACGATGGCCGTTGTGCTCGGCGTTGCCGATAAGGTCATCAAGCAGCTCGAGCTTGCCCTGCCGCAGGTCTATGAGGATGCCTACCTTGCCAACTCCGTGCTCTGGTGCTCGCCGAGCATGGGTGAGTCCTCCCCTGCCTCCGTCTTCTCCGACGGCTTCGCGAGTGCCGTGAGCGAAAGCGGTTCCGGTGGCGGCGCCTCCGCTGGTGGCGGCGGTGGAGCCGGCGGCGGAGGCGGCGGAGCCTACTAAGAGAGGCGGAGTGAGTCAGTTACCGTAGTCCTTTTTGACTCATTCCCGAGGGGCGGCGCGGGGGCCTGCGCGAACTCTGCGGCAAGGGCGTTCGTCGCTACGGCGCGGCAGCTGCGGGACTCGCTCGCTCCGCTCGCTCGG
>CAJOKK010000115.1 GCA_905235165.1 uncultured Atopobiaceae bacterium
ACGCTTTGATGTATACCCACAATCGGGTTCGCTAACACATCATTTTTAGGACATCAAAAATTTAATGAGTCAAAAAGGACTACGGTAACTGACTCATCAAAAAGTGAATGAGTCAAAAAGACGATATGCCCATCGTGGGACGGACAGGAGGGGAGGCCCCGCTTGTTAGGGGCGCCCGAGGGGCGCGTGGTCTAACATCGGAAGTCTCCAAACAACCTGGCTGCCAGAGCCACAACGAGGAAGGGGCCTCCCGATGGACAAGTATACAACCTACGTTGGACTGGACGTGCACGCCCGCTCTATCGAGGCGAGCGCGGTGGACGTCGAGACGGGCGAGGAGTTCAGGCGCTCGTTCCGCGGCTGCCCGGGAGCCGCCGAGGTCGCCGGCTGGCTCGCCACCCTCCCGCAGCCGGTCTACTGCGCCTACGAGTCGGGCGGCTGCGGCTTCACGCTGGCTCGCGGGCTGAGGGCCCAGGGCTTCGACTGCGACGTGATAGCGGTCTCGACCCTGCCGAGGTCGGGCAGGGACCGCAGGCAGAAGTGCGACAGGCTCGACGCGCGCGCCATACGCCGCGAGGCCGCCAACCCCGACCGGGGCTACCACGCCGTGTGGGTCCCCGACGAGGCCACCGAGGGCCTGCGCGACCTGGTGCGCTGCTACGCCGTCGCCGCCGACGGGGCCAAGCGGGCCAAGCAGAGGCTGCTGATGTTCCTGCAGCGCCACGGCCACGTGTGGGACGAGAGGACCAAGACGGGCAGGCGCAAGAAGGCCTGGACCCGCGACTTCGAGCGCTGGCTCGACTCCATCAGCCTCGGCGAGGAGGCCGCCGAGAGGGCCTTCGCGGCCTACCGCAGGCAGGTGCGGGAGGCGCGGCGCGAGGTCGCCGAGCTGAGGGCCGAGGTGCTCGAGCTGGCCGGCAGGCCCGAGAGCAAGCCGATCGTCGACGCGATGTGCCTCTTCAAGGGCGTCGACACGGTGACGGCGATGATCGTGCGCGCCGAGATCGGCGACTTCGAGCGCTTCGGCTCCGCGGCGAGCGTGTCGAGCTGGGCCGGCACGACGCCCTCGGACAGGTCGAGCGGCGAGAGCGAGAGGCACGGCGGGATCACCAAGGCGGGCGACAGGTACGTGCGCCGCGCCCTCGTCGAGGGCTGCGCGGGCATCGCCATGTGGGGCGCGGGCCCCAAGGCGGTGCCGAGGGGCGCCGAGCCCTCGGCCGCGGCGCTCGAGATCGCGGCGCGCGGCAACCGGCGCCTGCGGGAGCGCTACGACCACCTGGCCCGCGAGGCGCGCAAGGCCCCGAACAAGGCCAGGGTCGCCGTCGTCAACGAGCTCATCCGGTGGCTGTGGGTCGCGGGCCTGCAGGCGCAGCGCGAGATGCGCGAGGGGGCGGCCGCGTAGCGGGGGCCGACTCCCCTCACAACAGAGAGGACATCCCATCCGCCCGGGGGCCGGACTCGAACAGGCGCAGGCAACTCGCGACCGTAGTGCGCACCGAGACGTGCGACAAAAGACTTCCAAGGGAAAAGACAAGCGACCCTGCCTGGCACGAAGAATCGAAATATGGGCGGCCCGAGGGCCGTATCCATGGATATGAGAGTGAACCCGTTTGAGCGTCCGACCGTCGAGGGCCGACCCCGGCGAGGATACGCAGCATGTCCGGCCTCGGGCAGATTCGATGAGGCCCACCCCGGGAGTAGCTACCCGGGGTGGGCCGACGTGACTCAAAACCGCCACTTGACAGTGCGATGGGCATATGGGACTACGGTAACTGACTCACTCGCCCCGCCCCCTCCGCCGTCCCCCGGCATCAAAAGTGAGATGAGTCAAAAAGGCCTCCGGTAACTGACTCACTCCCGAACACGAGAAAGGACCCGCACATGAGCATCCTGTTTGTTGAGTATCCCAAGTGCACTACCTGCAAGAAGGCGAAGAAGTGGCTTGACGAGCATGGCATCGCCTACACCGACCGCCATATCGTCGAAGACAATCCCACGGCCGCCGAGCTTGCCGCCTGGCACGAGCGCAGCGGTCTTCCGCTTCGTCGCTTCTTCAACACGAGCGGCATGCTCTACCGCGAGCTCAAGGTGAAGGACCAGCTTGATGCCGGCATGAGTGACGAGGACGCCTTCGCCCTTCTCGCCAGCAACGGCATGCTGGTCAAGCGTCCCGTGCTGGTGGGCGATGACTTCGTCCTTCTCGGCTTCAAAGAGGACGCCTGGGCCGAGAAGCTTCTCGGCTAGCGTCTCCACCTGTCGCGTCGGGCAGTTAAGGAGAGCCTGTGTCACGGCTTTGCATGTTGGCTACTTATCTAGACAAGCGGGCGCAGGTGGGATAGAGTACCCAAGAACCGCATAGCACGACCAAACCGTTGAGGCGGAAGAGTAAGCGACAACACGCGCGTACAGAGAGCCTGGGGAGCTGAGATCCAGGACGAGATGCGAGGTCGCCGAATGGGCCGCCGAGGGCGCACCGAACGGGGAGACCTGAGTAGGCTGCGACGTCTGGCACACGTCACGTGTCGGGGGTGTGTTGGCATCCCGTGACCGCACGGCCACCTCATGCCAAAGCTCCCTTACAAAGGGCGCAGGTTTCCTGCGAACCAAGGTGGCACCGCGAGCTTGTAACTAGAGCCCGTCCTTGGACCGTAGCAGTCTGGGGACGGGCTTTTTCTGTCCCGGGTATGGGCGCTGGGCGCCCGGAAGGGAGCGAGGATGAGCGTGCATGTCACGTCGCCAACGCTCGAGGAAGTGCGAGCCATTGCGCAGAAGGGGTCGTATCGTCGCGTCCCCGTGAAGCGCGAGATCTATGCCGATGCCTTCACCACGGTGGAGGTGCTGCGCGCGCTGCGCGAAGAGTCCAACCACGTCTTTCTGCTTGAGAGCGCCGAGGCCGACCAGCGCTGGGGTCGTTACTCCTTCTTGGGCTTTGACCCGAGCATGGAGATTACCTGATGGCCTGCTGCGCGTGCGCACCAATGTCGGCACGGGCAAGAGCCATATCGAGGAGCGCCAGGTCGAGCATCCCGGCGCCTTCCTGCGTCAGGTAATCGAGGAGAACCGCGCGCCGCGCCTCGAAGGCTTTCCGCCCTTCGCGGGTGGCCTCGTGGGTTACTTCGCCTACGACTACCTCAAGTACGCCGAGCCCTGCCTGCGCCACGATGGCCTGGGGCACGAGGATTTTCTCGACGTCGACCTCATGCTCTTTGACGAGCTGGTTGTCTTTGACACCTATCGCCAGATGGTGGTGCTTATCGCCAACGTCGTGGTGGATGGCGAGAAGGACCTCGACGAGGCCTATGCCTATGCGGAGGAGAAGCTCGATCGCATCGAGAAGATCATCCGTACGGGCGAGCGCCGTCAGTTCGAGCCGCTGAAGCTAACGGGCGAGCTTACCCCGCGCTTCTCGCGCGAGGAGTTCTCCGGCATGGTCGAGAAGGCCAAGCGCCACATCTATGACGGCGACATCTTCCAGGTGGTGCTCTCCAACCCCATCACCGCGCCGGCCGAGGGCAACCTCTTTGACGCCTATCGCGTGCTGCGCACCACCAACCCCTCGCCCTACATGTTCTACTTCACGAGCGACGACGTCGAGATTGCCGGTGCGAGCCCCGAGACGCTCGCTCGCCTCGACGACGGTCAGCTCTTTACCTACCCGCTCGCTGGCACGCGTCCGCGCGGCGCCACACCCGAGCAGGACTTGGCCCTCGAGCACGAGTTGCTGGCCGACGAGAAGGAGCTTGCTGAGCACAACATGCTCGTTGACCTGGGTCGCAACGACCTCGGTCGCGTGGCCGAGCTGGGCAGCGTGCACGTTGACTCCTACCTGCAGGTGCTGCGCTTCAGCCACGTGATGCACATCGGCTCGACCGTCTCGGCGCAGATCGCAGCCGACAAAGATGCCGTCGACGCCATCGACTCCATCCTCCCGGCCGGCACGCTCTCCGGCGCGCCCAAGCTGCGCGCCTGCCAGATCATCCAGGAGCTTGAGGGCTCCAAGCGCGGCATCTACGGCGGCGCTATCGGCTACCTCGACTTCACGGGCAACCTCGACACCTGCATCGGCATCCGCTTGGCCTACAAGAAGAACGACGAGGTTTGCGTCCAGTCCGGCGCCGGCATCGTCTTTGACAGCGTGCCCGAGCGCGAGTACCAGGAGTGCCTGAACAAGGCGGGCGCGGTGCTCGACGCGCTGCACAAGGCGGAAGGAGGCCTCGCATGATCGTGCTCGTTGATAACTACGACAGCTTCTCTTACAACCTCTACCAGCTGGTCGGAAGCGTGCACCCCGACATCCGCGTGGTGAGAAACGATGCGCTCACGGTGGACGAGCTTGCCGAGCTGCATCCCGACGGCATCATCCTCTCGCCGGGCCCCGGCCGTCCCGCCGACGCCGGCATCTGCGAGGACGTGGTGCGCCAGCTTTCCGGCAAGGTGCCCATCATGGGCGTCTGCCTGGGCCACCAGGCCATCTGCGAGGCGCTGGGCGGCAGCATCATCCACGCCCCCGAGACCATGCATGGCAAGAGCTCCGTCGTGCTCTTTGAGGGCGATAGCGCCATCTTCTCGGGCCTGCGCTTTCCCTGCACGGTCGGTCGCTACCACTCGCTCGAGGTCGACGCGAAGAGCCTGCCCTCCTGCCTGCGCGTGGTGGCGCAGAACCAGGACGGCGAGGTCATGGCGGTCGAGCACGTGGAGCACCCCACCTTCGGCCTGCAGTTCCACCCCGAGTCGATCCTCACGCCCGAGGGCATGACCATGGTGCGCAACTTCTGCCAGGTCATTGACACCTTCCGTTCCTAGCGTTCTCTTACCAGCCTGAAAGAGAACATCAAATCTGAAAGGATATGACCATGATCAAGGAAGCCATCGAGAAGATCGTGAACAAGGGCGACCTCACCTACGACGAGGCCTACACCGTCATGGGCGAGATCATGGCGGGGGAGACCACCCCGACGCAGAACGCCGCCTTCCTCGCGGCGCTCTCCACCAAGAGCACCAAGGCCGAGACCATCGAGGAGATCAGCGGCTGCGCGCAGGCGATGCGCGAGGCGGCCCTTCCCGTTGAGCATCCCGGCATGGAGGTGCTCGAGATCGTGGGCACCGGCGGAGACCGCGCCAACACCTTCAACATCTCCACGACGACGGCTCTGCTCGTGGCTGCCGCCGGTGTCAAGGTCGCCAAGCACGGCAACCGCGCCGCCAGCTCCAAGTGCGGCACGGCCGACTGCCTCGAGGCCCTGGGCGTCAACATCGAGCAGGATCCCGACACCTGCCGCGCCCTTCTCGACGACGCCGGCATGTGCTTCCTCTTTGCCCAGAAGTATCACCCCGCCATGCGCTATGTCGGTCCCATCCGCCGCGAGCTGGGCTTCCGTACGGTCTTCAACATCCTGGGTCCGCTCACCAACCCGGCGCGTCCCGACTACTTCCTGCTCGGCGTCTACGACGAGTACCTGGTGGAGCCGGTGGCAAAGGTTCTCGCCACGCTCGGCGTGCGTCGCGCCTTTGTGGTCTATGGCCAGGACAGGATGGACGAGCTGTCGCTTTCCGCGCCGAGCACCGTCTGCGAGCTGCGTGACGGCTACTACCGCACCTTCACGCTGACTCCCGAGGAGCTGGGGCTCAAGCGCTGCGAGAAGTCCGACCTTGAGGGCGGTACGCCCGAGGAGAATGCCGCCACGGTGCGCGCGATCCTTTCCGGCGAGCTGCAGGGACCCAAGCGCGATGCCGTGGTCTACAACGCGGCGGCCGCCCTGTACGTGACGGAGACCGTGGACACCCTGGAGGACGGCGCAAAGCTCGCCAACAAGCTGCTTGACGAGGGCGCGGGCCTGAAGGTGCTCGAGAAGCTCGTCGCAGGCTCCAACAAGTAGGCAGCTGGCCTTGGGCGTCGTTCAAGGCGCGGCGCCCAAGCTGCTAACCTGTGTGAGAAAGGCCTGCTCAGCACCAATGGAAGGAACGTCATGCCCGATATGTCCAACATCTTGAACACCATCGCCAACCGTACCCGCGAGCGAGTTGAGGAGCACAAGCAGCTCCAGCCGCTCGACGAGCTGGCCGATCTTGCGCGCTCGCGCGCCGCGATGGAGGCCGGCATCGGGCAGGCTCCCGTCGATTTCGAGCAGGCCCTTCGTGCCGAGGGCATGTCCTTTATCTGCGAGGCCAAGAAGGCGAGTCCCAGCAAGGGCGTTATCGCGGAGGAGTTTCCCTATCTGGACATTGCGCGCGACTACGAGGCGGCGGGCGCGGCGGCCATCAGCTGCCTGACGGAGCCCTACTGGTTCCTTGGGCAGGACCGCTACCTTGCCGAGATTGCGCGCGAGGTGTCCATCCCGGTCCTGCGCAAGGACTTCGTGGTTGACGAGTACATGGTCTACGAGGCGCGCCTCCTGGGCGCCAGTGCCGTCCTGCTCATCTGCGCGATCCTGACTGACGAGCAGCTGGCATCGTATGTGGCCCTTGCCGACGAGCTTGGCATGACCGCGCTCGTGGAGGCCTATTCCGAAGACGAGGTGCCGCGTGCGATTGCGGCAGGTGCCCGCGTCGTGGGCGTGAACAACCGCGACCTCAGGACCTTCTCGGTCGACTTCGAGAACAGCCTGCGCCTGCGCGAGCTGGTGGGGCCGGAGCGGGTCTTTGTCTCGGAGAGCGGCGTGTCGACGCGCGAGGACGTGGCGCGTCTGGAGGAGGCGGGAGTCGACGCGGTGCTGATTGGCGAGACGCTTATGCGCGCCGAGAATCGCCGTGCCAAGCTCGATGAGCTCAGGGGGCGTGCCTGATGGCCGATAAGCCCGTGCTGGACGCCCTGCTTGCCGAGGCGCGTCGAGAGGCGGCTCGTTCCTGGCTTTGCAGCGAGGGTCCCTGTCGCGTCAAGCTCTGCGGCATGTCGCGCGAGGAGGATATCGACGCGGTCAACGAGGCCATGCCCGACATGGTGGGCTTCGTGACGGGCTTTCCCAAGAGCCATCGCAACGTCGAGCCCGCCAGGCTCGCCTCGCTTGCCCCTTGCGTTGACGAACGCGTCTACCGCGTTGCGGTCTCGGTGAACGCCGAGGTCGGCCGCGTGGCGCACAACGCACGGCGTCACGTTGACATCGTGCAGCTGCATGGCGATGAGGACGAGGACTACCTGGCGTTCTTGCGCATGCGCAGCAAGGCCGGCATCATTCAGGCCTTCCGCATCCGAAGTCGTGCCGACGTTGAGCGCGCCCTGCGCTCGTCGGCGGACATGGTTCTTCTCGACGCTGGGCAAGGCTCGGGCGAGCGCTTTGACTGGGAGCTTGTGGAGGGTGTTGAGAGGCCCTTCATTCTTGCCGGTGGCCTGACGCCCGAAAACGTGGGGGAGGCAATCAGGAGTTTGCATCCCTGGGGCGTTGACCTCTCGAGTGGCCTCGAGAGCAACCGCTTGAAAGATCCGCAGAAGATGGCAGCCGCTGTGGCTGCCGTGCGAAACGCATAAGGTGAGGCGCGAGGCAGGGCCTGCGCCTTTTGGAGAGGAGTACACATGAGCAATTCGCCGACGTCGAGAGGGCGCTTCGGCATCCACGGGGGCCAGTACATCCCCGAGACGCTGATGAACGCCGTTATCGAGCTCGAGGAGGCATACGACCACTACAAGGACGACCCCGAGTTCAATGCCGAGCTGACCGAGCTCTTCAACAACTATGCCGGCCGTCCGAGCCTTCTCTACTA
>CAJOKK010000116.1 GCA_905235165.1 uncultured Atopobiaceae bacterium
GCACCATCGAGCTGGAGGCAGACCAGAAGGCCGTCGTTGAGGGCCTGCTCAGGGACACCAAGTACGTCGTGATCGAGGACAGGGTGCCCTCGGTCGGCAGCGACCTGCTCTACAAGTTCGCCGGCATCGCGCAGGGGAACAACAAGACCTGGGCAGAAGTCGGTGGCGAGACTTGGCAGCAATTCACGAGTGTCCAGGACTTCCTTGACTACTCTATGTGGGACGTCTACGGCAAGCTCCCCGACGGCACCGCCGCGGACGACGACGCCGCCTACGGAGCCACGAGGACGCGCCTGGAGCTCGCCCACGAGCGCGAGAAGTCCACTGGCGTTCCCACCATTGAGGAGCACGAGGACATCACCAACGTGACCGTGACCAACGACAACATGGAACGCTTCTACTTCCGCAAGGCAGACGCCACGAAGGCCAAGGGTGACACGGCGGTTCCGCCTACCTCGCACCTGCTCGCGGGGTCCCACTTCAAGGTCGGCCTCGGCACCCCCAACGGGTACACCTGGTACGACAAGAACGGCAACGTTGACGGACCACACCGAGCCGCAGTACGGCGTCATCCTCTCGACTTCCGCCTACAAGTGGCAGGACGGCAGCTACCACGACAACCCGCCGACCGACGCGAGCACAAGCTACGTCCCCGCCTACAAGTGGAATGACGGTGTCTACCACGACGCGCCTCAGTGGAGGGATCCCGTTGAGCTCTCGACGAAGAAGTACCGCTGGACTGACGGCAATCTCCACGACACCGAGGAGTACGACGAGGTCGGTCGCGTGATTTCCGTGGTGGTCTACATCTGGTCGAACGGCGATGAGCGCGATACTCCCGAAGTTGAGGAGACCCAGGTGATCTCCACGGTCACCCAGTACACCTTTGCGGGTCCGAGCTTTATCCCCACCCCAGACGACATCGAGATTCCTCTCGTTGGCTTGGGAGGCGCAGCAAGGTCCGGCATCTACAGGGTCGAGGAGCTTAAGGCGCCCAACGGCTTCATGCTCCCGAGCTTCGGTTCCGCCGCCGAGCCGCACACCCTCTACTTCACGCTCGACATCAACGGCAATGCGGTGTTCTGCGACAAGAATGCCGTGCCCTTGACGGGTGCCGACTTGGCCAGGATTTCGAAGTACGTCAAGTTCGAAACGACGACCAGCCAGGGCGTGAACACTTTGAACCTGCTCGTCAAGGACGAGCCCGGCAACGAGCTCCCGAAGTCGGGCGGCCCCGGTACGACGGCCTTCACGGTCATCGGCGCGCTCATCTGCGCGGCCGGCGCGGTTGGCTACGGCATCAACGCCAGGAGGCGTGACAGCGAGTAGCCTCTGCTCCAAAGAGACGCGAAGCCCGCTCTCCCAGTTGGGAGGGCGGGCTTCGTTCTTCTCAAGAAAAAATGGCGGAGAGTCGTTCTCCGCCATCGAGGACCCTCAACTATGAAGCAATCATGTGGAAATGCCCAATTTAGGATACGCCCGGCACCGTGGTGTTTTGACAACTGCCATCTCACGGCGTATTCTTTCACATTGCGTGATTTATGCCAATCCAGGGTATGCGGTGCTGCGCTGCCCTTTCATCATTATACGTGCGTTAAAGCAGATAGGTTTAGAAGGAGAAGAGCTTTGCCTACCATTAACCAGCTGGTTCGCCAGGGCCGCACCAAGGTCCAGAGCAAGTCCAAGAACGCCGCACTGCAGCACAACCCGCAGAAGCGTGGCGTCTGCACCCGTGTTTTCACCACCACCCCGAAGAAGCCGAACTCGGCTCTTCGTAAGGTCGCCCGTGTGCGCCTTGTCAACGGCATCGAGGTTACGGCCTACATCCCGGGCGAGGGCCACAACCTGCAGGAGCACTCCATCGTGCTCATCCGCGGCGGCCGCGTCCGTGACCTGCCGGGTGTGCGCTACAAGATCGTCCGTGGCGCCTACGACTGCGCTGCGGTCCAGAACCGTCAGCGTGCCCGCTCTCGCTACGGCGCCAAGCGCCCCAAGTAAGCGGCATCCCATTCGCGCGTGCATCGCGCACCCGATCAGCACACTAAGTTCTTAGGAGATATATATGCCGCGTCGTGCAGCAGCAGTGCGTCGTGAGGTTCAGCCTGACGCCGTCTACAACAACCGTCTTGTGACCCAGCTCATCAACAAGGTGCTCCTCGATGGCAAGAAGTCCACCGCCGAGCGCATCGTCTACACCGCCTTTGATCTCGTTGCCGAGAAGTCTGGCCAGGACGCCCTGACCGTCTTCAAGAAGGCTATGGACAACATCCGTCCTACCCTCGAGGTCAAGCCTAAGCGCGTCGGTGGCGCCACCTACCAGGTGCCCATGGAGGTTAACTCCCGTCGTGCTACCACCCTCGCCATCCGCTGGATGGTCACCTTCTCGCGTGAGCGCAAGGAGAAGACCATGGCCGAGCGTCTTGCCAACGAGATCCTCGACGCCTCCAACGGCGTTGGCGCTTCCGTGAAGCGTCGTGAGGACCTGTTCAAGATGGCCGAGGCCAACCGCGCCTTCGCTCACTATCGCTACTAGAGGATTCGGGAGTAGGATCTTATGGCGAAAGTAAAGTACAAGCTCGAAAACCTGCGTAACATCGGCATCATGGCCCACATCGACGCAGGCAAGACCACGACCACCGAGCGCATCCTCTATTACACCGGTAAGACCCACAAGATCGGTGAGGTGCACGATGGTGCTGCCACCATGGACTGGATGGTTCAGGAGCAGGAGCGTGGCGTTACCATTACCTCCGCTGCTACCACCTGCTTCTGGGGCGATCACGTCATCCAGATCATCGACACCCCGGGTCACGTTGACTTCACCGCCGAGGTCGAGCGCTGCCTGCGCGTCCTCGACGGCGCCGTGGCTGTCTTCGACGCCGTTGCCGGCGTTCAGCCCCAGTCCGAGACCGTGTGGCGTCAGGCTGCGAACTACAACGTTCCGCGCATCGCCTTCATCAACAAGTACGACCGCATCGGCTCTGACTTCTTCCACGCCATCGACACCATGAAGGAGCGCCTTGGCGCCAACGCCATCGCCGCTCAGGTTCCCATGGGCGCCGAGGCTCAGTTCTGGGGCCTCATCGACCTCGTCACCATGGAGGCTTGGGACTTCAAGGAAGACGACAAGGGCATGATCTACCCCGAGAAGCTCGACGAGATCCCCGCCGAGTTCGCCGATGTCGTTGCCGAGCACCGCGAGATTCTTCTTGACGCCGCCGCCAACTACGACGACGAGCTCATGGAGATGCTCCTCATGGACGAGCAGCCCTCCGTCGAGCAGATCAAGGCCGCTCTGCGCAAGGGCGTTCTCGCTGGCGAGATCAACCCGGTCTTCGTCGGCTCCGCCTACAAGAACAAGGGCATCCAGGAGCTTCTCGACGCTGTTGTCGATTACCTCCCCAGCCCGCTTGACGTCGCCGAGATTGAGGGCACGGACCTCAAGGGCAACGCTGACGTCCGTCACGCCGACCCCAAGGAGCCCTTCTCCTCGCTGGCCTTCAAGATCATGACCGACCCCTACGTCGGTAAGCTCACCTACATCCGCGTGTACTCCGGTCACGCCGATTCGGGCAGCTATGTCTACAACTCCGTCAAGGACAACCGTGAGCGTCTTGGCCGCATCCTCGAGATGAACGCCAACGAGCGTGTTGACCGTGACGGCTGCTCCGCCGGCGACATCGTTGCCTGCGTGGGCCTCAAGAACACCACCACCGGCGACACCCTCTGCGACGAGAAGAGCCCGATCATCCTCGAGAGCATCGAGTTCGCCGCTCCCGTTATCGACGTCGCCGTCGAGCCCAAGACCAAGGCCGAGCAGGACAAGATGTCCGTGGGCCTGGCCAAGCTCGCCGAGGAGGACCCGACCTTCCAGGTGCGCACCGACCACGAGACCGGCCAGACCATCATCGCCGGCATGGGCGAGCTGCACCTCGAGATCATCGTCGACCGTCTGCGTCGTGAGTTCAAGGTCGAGTGCAACGTGGGTAAGCCCCAGGTTGCCTACCGTGAGACCGCCGGCAAGGCTGTCCAGCACGTCCAGGGCAAGTTCGTCCGTCAGTCCGGTGGTCGTGGCCAGTATGGCGACGCCATCATCGACGTCGAGCCCATGGAGCCCGGCTTTGGCTACGAGTTCGTTGACGCTACCGTCGGAGGCGCCATCCCCAAGGAGTACATCCCCTCGGTCGACAAGGGCATCCAGGAGGCGCTGGAATCCGGCGTTATCGCTGGCTACCCCGTCCAGGACATCAAGGTGACCCTGGTCGACGGTTCCTACCACGAGGTCGACTCCTCCGAGGCCGCCTTCAAGATCGCCGGTTCCATGGCCATCAAGGAGGCCCTGCGCAAGTCTGACCCCGTCCTGCTCGAGCCGATGGAGGCCGTTGAGGTCGAGACTCCCGAGCAGTACATGGGCGACGTCATGGGCAACCTCTCTGGCCGTCGCGGCAAGATCGAGGGCATGGAGGATCGCTCCAACACCAAGATCATCAAGGCCAAGGTGCCCCTGGGCGAGATGTTCGGTTATGCAACCGACCTTCGCTCCCAGACTCAGGGCCGCGCGAGCTACACCATGCAGTTCGACTGCTACGAGCCCGTGCCCAAGGCCGTCAAGGAAGAGATTGTCAGCAAGAACGGCGGCAACGCCTCGTAACTGTACGTAGCCAAACGAGGACACAGTTGGTTCGTGTCCCCGAAGATGGAGGTATTTGAAGTGTCAAGCCAGAAGATTAGGATTCGCCTCAAGGGCTACGATCACGAGGTTGTCGATCAGTCCGCGAAGCTCATCGTGGACACCGCCCAGAAGACCGGCGCCCGCGTTTCCGGCCCCATCCCCCTGCCCACCGAGCGTAACCTCTACACGGTCATCCGCTCGCCGCACAAGGACAAGGATTCCCGCGAGCAGTTCGAGATGCGCACCCACAAGCGCCTCATCGACATCCTCGACCCCAGCTCCAGCACCGTCGACAGCCTCATGCGCCTCGACCTTCCCGCTGGTGTCGACATCGAGATCAAGCTCTAAGCGTTACTGAATAACGTTGTTGAGAAGCGCCTCCGGTCTAACCGGGGGCGCTTCTTTGTGTAGCCCCGGCAGCACGCACGGCGCATAGTTGTAGAAACAAGCCCCCTTTTCTCCAACTTACCGGCAGCGATGCCGCAAAGTTGGAGATGGTCGGGCGTGTTTCTCCAACTTACCGGCAGCGGTGCCGCATAGTTGGAG
>CAJOKK010000117.1 GCA_905235165.1 uncultured Atopobiaceae bacterium
GGTCTGCTCGGTTGCGATGGGCACGAAGACGCCGTTGCCGATGGCGTTGTTGAGGAAGAGCACCTTGGCCGGCTCGATGAAGAAGGCCAGGAAGGGCAGCAGGTGATGATCCACGAGAACCTCGACGCCAGCCTGCAGCACGACGAGAATGGCGCCCATGAAGGGGCCAATGGCGTAGAAGCCAAAGATGGCAAGAAGCATGCCGAGGATGCCGAGGGAGAAGTTGTCCACGAGCATCTCGAGGCCAGCGGGCTTCCATCCGTCAGCCCACGCATCCCACTTCTTGATGATCCAGCCAGCAAGCGGACCCATGAGCATAGCGCCCATGAGCATGGTGTACTCGGTACCGCAGATGGCGCCCATGACAGCGATCGCACCGATTACGCGACCGCGCTGCCCGGCGACGTTATAGCCACCCTGCCCCGCAATCAGAATCGGAATGAGATACGTGAGCATGGGGCTGACCATCGTGGCCAGCTGTTCGTTGGGCAACCAGCCCGTGTCGATGAACAAAGCCGTGAGGAAGCCCCACGCGATGAAGGCGCCGATATTCGGCATGACCATACCGCTGAGGAACTTGCCAAACTTGGCAACGTTCGCTTTGGCGTCTGCCATTTTTGACACTCCTTTCCACAATGCCTGATGGTATCCATAGCTTGAAAGATAGCACAGAAGAAAAAAGTAGCGAAAAGATAGTGTATAAATGTTGAATCAAAAGTCGTGAAGTGTATCTTTCTGGGGTTGAACGGTATAATGCATGATGTCAACTTAGGATAAAACTTTTGGAACGCAAGCGTTTTTGACAGCTTTTGAATCAAAAGTTATACTGTGCAAGTGACAACGTAGAACATGAGAATAGTGGCTGAGTTAAGAGCCAAGGTGAAAGAGAGAGGGGAACGGCATGAAGGCACGGGGAGTCAGGCTACACGCAGCTATGGACCTGCGACTCGAGGAGTTTGAGCTGCCTCCCATCAAGGACGACGAGATGCTGGTCGAGGTCATTTCTGACTCGATTTGCATGTCGACCTACAAGATGGCCAAGCTGGGCACCGATCACAAGCGCGTTCACGATGACGCCGCCGAGCATCCGCCCATCACGGGTCACGAGTTTGCCGGCAACATCGTCGAGGTGGGTGCCAAGTACGCTGACCTCTATCATCCGGGCCAGAAGTTCACCATCCAGCCCGCCATCAACTACAAGGGCTCGATGGATTCCCCCGGCTACTCCTATGAGTTTTGCGGTGGCGACACCACTTACTGCATCCTTCCGCAGGAGATCTTTGCCACCGATAGCTTCCTGGTCTACGAGGGCGAGGCCTACTACCAGGCGTCGCTGGCCGAGCCCCTGTCCTGTTCCATCGGCGCGCTTAACGCCGCCTACCACACCAAAATGGGCGTCTATACGCACGAGATGGGCATCCGCGAGGGCGGCAATCTGGCCATTACCGCTGGTGCCGGCCCGATGGGCCTCGGTGCGCTTACCTATGCGCTGCACCGCGACCGCAAGCCGGGCCTGATTGTCGTTACCGACATCAACCAGGAGCGCCTTGACCGTGCGGCGAGCCTCTTCCCGCCTGAGCAGACCAAGGAGGAGACGGGCATCGAGCTGCACTTCGTCAACACCGGCGAGCTCGACGATCCCGTGGCGACCCTGCGCGAGATCACGGGCGGCAAGGGCTACGACGACGTGCTGTGCTACGCGCCGGTTGCCGCGGTCGTTGAGCAGTCGAGCGCCATCCTAGGCCGTGACGGCTGTCTCAACTTCTTCGCCGGTCCCACCGACACCAAGTTCAGCGCCCCCATCAACCTCTACGACGTGCACTACAACTCGACGCACGTCATGGGCACCACCGGCGGCAACACGGCCGACATGATTGAGTCGCTCGAGCTCACCGCTGCTGGCCGTATCGATCCTGCCGTCATGGTCACCCACGTGGGCGGCCTTGACGCGGCGGCCGAGACCACCTGCAACCTGCCCAACATCCCCGGCGGCAAGAAGCTCATCTACACGCACATCGAGCTTCCGCTCGTTGCTCTGAGCGAGCTGCGTGATAAGGCTGCCGAGGACGAGCGCTTTGCGGGCCTGGCCGACATCGTCGAGGGCAACAACGGCCTGTGGTGCCCCGCGGCCGAGCGTTACCTGCTCGAGAACTGGAAGATCGAGGAGTAGGGCGAAGGCCCCATCCCAGAGGCCTCGACGCGAGGGCTGCTGGGTGAGACAACATAAATGGGCGACCGTGCGGCAAGGAATGTGCCGCGCGGTCGTTTCTGCGATTGATAGTGATGAATAATTAGGAGGTATGGGTCATGGTAATGGCCGAGCGGCGTGACGAGATGGTTGACTATATCAATGAGGAGGGCAGCGTAACCTTCGCCCAGCTCAAGTCGCGCTTCCCTGATGTGAGCGACATGACCCTGCGAACGGATCTCAAGACGCTCGACAAAGATCACCTCATCATCCGTGTTCATGGTGGCGCACGTTCGGTGAGCTATGCCCTGGGCACCGATGATCTGCTGTCGAGAAGGGCCTCGCGTCGTTCGGGCGAGAAGTCGCTCATTGCGACCAAGGCTGCCGAGCTTATCGTGCCGGGCCACACGATCTTCCTCGATTCGGGAAGCTCGACCACGGCGCTGGCCTCCATCATGAACGACATGGACCTGATGGTCTTTACGAACTCGATAACCGTCGCGAGCGAGCTGGCGCGCCTCGAGCGCCCCATCTGCCACCTCTTGGGCGGTCGTCTCAATCGCTATTCCTTGTCCACCAAGGGTAGCCAAGCCATCGAAAGCGCCCGCAGGCTCAGCTTCGACCAGGTCTTTCTTGGCGTTGCGGGTTATCAGCCCGAGGAGGGCTTCTCCTGTGGCGATGACGACGAGGCGGTCTTCAAGCGTGTGCTCATCGAGCGTTCACGCGAGAGCACGGTGCTCATGGATTCCAGCAAGGAGGGAATGCACGCAACCTTCCGCGTGTGTGCCCTTTCCGATGTCAGCACCGTCATCACGGACGACGACGCGTCGGATGAGTTCCGTCAGGCGTGCGTCGATGCATCGGTAAGACTGCTGTAGTTCCGTTTGTTTTCTGCCTTTTCGCTTTTGCGGGTGGCTTTAGAAGGCGAGTAGGTTCCATCACGCCGTATAAATGAAGCGATGCTCTAACTAGGTACGTGTAACTCTATGTGAGGAGGACACTAATGTCCGAAGAGAAGCAAGTCATCTACGACGATGGCGCTGCCCTTGTCGTGAGGAGCGATGAAGAGCTGCTTGAGAAGCTTGCCCTCATGCGCGAGGCCCAGAAGGTCTATTCGACCTTTACCCAGGAGCAGGTCGACAAGATCTTTTTCGCTGCAGCCATGGCCGCGAACAAGGCTCGCATTCCCTTGGCGAAGCTTGCCGTCGAAGAGACCGGCATGGGCTGCGTGGAGGACAAGGTCACCAAGAACCACTATGCCTCCGAGTACATCTATAACGCCTATCGCACCACCAAGACCTGCGGCGTCCTCGAGGAGGACCCCGTGGCCGGCATCAAGAAGATCGCCGAGCCCATCGGCGTGGTTGGCGCCGTCATCCCGACGACCAACCCCACGTCCACGGCCATCTTCAAGTGCCTCATCGCGCTGAAGACCCGTAACGCCATCATGATCAGCCCGCACCCGCGCGCCAAGAAGTGTACGGCCGAGGCTGCTCGCATCGTGAACGAGGCCGCCGTGGCCGCCGGTGCCCCCGAGCACCTCATCGGCTGGATCGAGGCGCTCTCGCTCGAGAACACCAACACCCTCATGGCCGAGTGCGACATCATCCTGGCCACCGGTGGCCCGGGCATGGTGAAGGCCGCCTACAGCTCGGGCACCCCCGCCCTGGGTGTCGGCGCCGGCAACACCCCCGTCATTATCGACAGCACTGCCGACGTGCGCATGGCCGTCAACTCGATCATTCACTCCAAGACCTTCGACAACGGCATGATTTGCGCCTCCGAGCAGTCCGTGACCGTGCTTGACGATGTCTATGACGAGGCGAAGGCCGAGTTCGAGCGTCGTGGCTGCTACTTCCTCAAGAAGGACGAGCTTGACCTCGTGCGCAAGACGATCATCATCAACGGCCAGCTCAACGCCCGCATCGTGGGCCAGCGTGCCGCAACCATCGCCGAGATGGCTGGCGTCAAGGTTCCCGAGAGCACCAAGATCCTCATCGGCGAGGTCGAGAGCGTTGACATCTCCGAGGAGTTTGCTCACGAGAAGCTCTCCCCGGTGCTCGCGATGTACCGCGCCGCCACCTTTGACGAGGCCATCGCCAAGGCCGAGCGCCTCGTGGCTGACGGTGGCTACGGCCACACGAGCTCGCTCTACATCAACACCTCCGAGAAGGAGAAGATGGCCCAGCACGCGGCGGCCATGAAGACCTGCCGCATCCTCGTCAACACCCCCTCCTCGCAGGGCGGCATCGGCGACCTCTACAACTTCCATATGGCTCCCTCCCTCACCCTGGGCTGTGGCTCGTGGGGCGGCAACTCCGTCTCCGAGAACGTGGGTGTCAAGCACCTGATCAACATCAAGACGGTTGCAGAGAGGCGAGAGAACATGCTGTGGTTCCGCGTTCCCGAGAAGGTTTACTTTAAGAAGGACTGCATGCCCGTCGCCCTCGACGAGCTGGGTACCGTCATGGGCAAGAAGCGTGCCTTCATCGTGACGGACACCTTCCTGTACAAGAGTGGCTTCACCAAGCAGATCGAGACCAAGCTCGACGAGATGGGCATCG
>CAJOKK010000118.1 GCA_905235165.1 uncultured Atopobiaceae bacterium
CCCACCAGCTCCGGCACGGGCTCCGAGTGCACGCCCTTCGCCATCATCACCGACGCCGAGACGGGCATCAAGTGGCCGCTTGCCGACTACCAGCTGCTGCCCAATATGGCCATCGTCGACACCAACAACATGATGACCCAGCCCAAGGGCCTGACCTCTGCCTCCGGCATTGACGTCCTGACCCACGCCCTCGAGGCCTACGTCTCCATCATGGCGAGCGACTACACCGACAGCTTTGCCCTGCGCGCTGGCGAGCTGGTCTTCAAGTACCTGGCCCGCGCCTACGACAACCCCGACGACTTCGAGGCCCGCGACCACATGGCCAACGCCTCCTGCCTCGCCGGCATGGCCTTCGCCAACGCCTTCCTGGGTGTCAACCACTCCATGGCGCACAAGCTTGGTGCTTACCACCACATCCCGCACGGTTGGGCAAACGCCGTTATTCTCACCCGCGTCATGCGCTACAACGCGGCTGAGCGCCCGACCAAGATGGGCACCTTCTCGCAGTACGAGTATCCCCACGCCAAGCAGCGCTATGCCGAGTTCGGTCGTGCCTGCGGCTTCACCGGCGCTACCGACGACGAGGTCTTCGAGAACTTCATCGCCGGCATCGAGGAGCTCAAGGAGCATGTGGGCGTCAAGAAGACCATTGCCGATTACGGCGTGGACGAGAAGTACTTCCTCGACACCCTTGACGCGATGAGCGAGAACGCCTTTAACGACCAGTGCACCGGCGCCAACCCGCGCTACCCGCTCATCTCCGAGATCAAGGAGCTCTACCTGGACGCCTACTACGACCGTCCGGCCACGAGCTACGAGGACTAGTACCCGTATATCCACGTTGTGCTCGCCACAATTGGCGGCAGAGAGGAAGGCAACACCATGAGGCTTCCCAAGGACAAGACGGTTATCGTCGAGCGTCACAACAAGGTGGTTTACGACTGCGGCGACCTCGTCGTCAAGGTCTTCAACGGCAACAAGCCGTCGGCTGACATCTTCAACGAGGCCCTGAACCTCGCCCGTGCCGAGCAGGCCGGCATTGACGTGCCCGAGCTGGTTGAGGTGGGCAAGGTTGGCCCGAGTTGGGCAATCGCCACGAAGAAGGTTGAGGGCAAGACGCTGCGTCAGCTCGTGGAGGAGGACCCCTCCAACGAGCGCATCGATGAGTTCGTCGCGCTTGAGCTGATGGTGCACTCGCACAAGAACGCGCTGCTTAATCGCCAGAAGGATAAGTACACGCGCATGATCAACAGCTTGGGCGACGACGTGCTGAGCGAGTCGATTCGCTATGACCTGCTCATGCGCCTCGATGGCATGCCCAACCACAACAAGGTCTGCCACGGCGACTTCGTGCCCTCCAACATCATCATGCGCGAGGATGGCACTGCCTGCATCTGCGACTGGGCACACGCTACCCAGGGCAACGGCGCTGCCGACTGCGCCACGACCTATCTGCACCTGCGCATGCGTGGCAACGCCGATCGCGCAGAGCGTTACCTGAAGACCTACGTTGAGCGCCAGGGCTGCAGCATGGCCTACGTTCAGAGCTGGATGTCCATCGTGGCTGCCGCCGAGCTGGCTCGCGGTCGCGCGAAGGACCAGGATTACCTGCTCTCCATGATTGACGTGGTGGATTCCTACTAAGCCGCGTTGAGAGGGTGCCGAGAAGCACTCACACATAGGTTCGTTGAGACGGACGTCGGGCTTGTGTCCCGGCGTCCGTTTTCGGTCTGTGGCGAACACGGGGACGGGCTTTGCGTCTACCCGGCAGCGGGGACCCTTCTGGCCCAGCACACGGGGCGCCGGAGGGCGGCGGCGAGGCCTGTGCGAACTCTGCGGCAAGGACGTTCGTCGCTCAGGCGCGGCAGCTGCGGAACTCGCTCGCTGCGCTCGCTCGGACAAGTCCTCGCTCCCGCCGCGCCTTCCGCCCCTCGCTGTCGCAGACGTCCGCCAAAGGGGCCCCGCCCTCCCCGAGGACTCGCTCCCGCTGTGCCTGCGCTTCTCGCTGTCGCAGAGGCAAGCCCCGACCTCCCCGGTGCCTTCCCCTCTCCCGTGTCGTGACCGCTGAAGTTGTAAGGAAGGCCCGGCATTTACGGACTTGGACGGCCCCAGCCGGTGAAGTCCGTAATTCAGGCCATGTTTTGACGGACTTGGACGGCCACGGCCGCTCAAGTCCGCAATTCAGACTAGGTTTTTACGGACTTGGACGGCCCCGGCCGCTGAAGTCCGTGAAACTGAGCTTGCTATTACGGACTTGGAAGGCTCTGGTCGCTCAAGTCCGCAATTCAGGCCATGTTTTTACGGACTTGGACGGCCCCGGCCGTTGATGTCCGTGAAAATGCACGGACGCAAAGTTGGAGAAACGCACCTTCTTAACTCCAACTTCACGTCATCGCTGCCGCATAGTTGGAGAAAACGGGCCCCGTAATTACAACTATGCGGCAGGCGTGCCGGTAAGTTGGAGAAAATGGCCCTCGTATCTCCAACAATGCGGCAGGCGTGCCGGTGAGTTGGAGAAAACGGGCCCCGTAATTACAACTATGCGGCAGCGATGCCGGTAAGTTGGAGAAATGGGCCCTCGAAATCACAACTCTGCGGCAGGCGTGCCGGTAAGTTGGAGAAAACGGGTCCCGTAATTACAACTTTGTGCCATGGGGCTGCTTTTTACTTGCAAACAAGCGTGCTGAGTGTGTGGAATATACAACAGACAAGATAGGTGTCTTGTCAGTAAACACTTACTTCTGCAATACTGTCCGGAACATGACAGCACAGGGCTGCCTGACGAGAGGAGCATCCATGGACAACGCGCAGATCGCGGCTGAGCTCAAGCGGCTCAAGGCCGAGAAGGACGCCGTCATTCTCGCGCACTACTACGTACCGCCCGAGACGCAGGAGCTTGCCGATTACGTGGGCGATTCCTTCTACCTCGCCCGCCTCGCGCGCACGCTCGATTGCAAGGTCATCGTCCTGTGCGGTGTGTCCTTCATGGCGGAGAGTGCCAAGATGCTCAATCCCAGCCGTACGGTCCTGCTTCCCGACGTGACGGCCGACTGTCCCATGGCGCACATGGTGCGCAAGGAGGATGTCGACGCCGTTCGCGCGGAAAACGATGACCTCGCGGTCGTGTGTTACATCAACTCAACTGCCGAGATCAAGACCTGGTCCGACGTCTGCGTAACCTCGTCTAATGCCGTCAAGGTGGTGCGCGAGCTGTCCGAGAAGAACATCCTCTTCATTCCCGACATGCACCTGGGCCACTACGTGAGCCTGCAGGTTCCCGAGAAGAACTTCATCTTCAATCGCGGCTACTGCCCCATCCACCATCGCATGATTCCCGAGGAGGTGGAGGCGCTCGAGCTCGCGCATCCCGACGCCGTGGTGCTCGCTCATCCCGAGTGCACGCAGGAGGTGCTGCAGGAGGCTGACTTCATCGGCTCGACCAAGCAGATGATCGAGTACACCGCGACCTCCGATGCCAAGGAGTTCATCGTCTGCACGGTCGTGGGCGTCAAGCGCGAGATGGAGCTCGCCACACAGGGCACGGGCAAGCAGTTCTTCTTCCCGGCCACCACGCCTATCTGCGTCAACATGGTCAAGGTCACGCCCGAGAAGGTATTGGCCTGCCTGCGCGACGAGACGGGCGCGGTCTCCATGCCCGAGAATGTCGAGAAGGCCACGGCCCCGCTCGAGCGCATGCTTGAGCTTGCGGCACGATGAAGGTGAACCTGGGCGCCGGTGCGCCCGAACCCGCCATTGACCTCACGAACTGCGAGGAAGTCTACTGCGACGTGCTCGTTGTGGGCTGCGGTGTGGCCGGTCTCTACACGGCGCTGAACCTCCCGTCTGACCTCACGGTAGAGATCATCTGCAAGGACGACGTGGCCAGCTGCGACAGCATGTTGGCTCAGGGCGGCATCTGCGTGCTGCGCGATGACAACGACTACGATCCCTGGTTTGACGACACCATGCGCGCCGGCCATTACGAGAACCGCGTCGAGAGCGTCGATATCATGATCCGCGAGAGTCGCGCCCTTATCGATGACCTCATGGCGCTCGGCGTGGAGTTTGACCGCACGCCCGACGGCGAGCTGGACTACACGCGCGAGGGCGCGCACTCGCGTCCGCGCATCCTGCACCGCGCCGACCTGACTGGTGCCGAGATCACGACCAAGCTCCTGGCTGCCGTGCGCGAGCGACCCAACGTGAGCATCAACGAATATACGACCATGCGCGACCTGATCGTTGACGAGAAGGGCTCCTGCGCAGGCGTGCTCGCGGTGGTGGGCTCGGGCGAGCCGGTGCTCATCCACTCGCGCGACGTGGTGCTCGCCACCGGTGGCATCGGTGGCCTCTATCCGCGCACGACCAACTTCCGCAGTCTCACGGGCGACGGTTGCCGCATCTGCGAGCGAGCGGGCGTTCGTCTCGAAAACATGGACTACGTGCAGATTCACCCCACGAGCCTCTACACGCCGGGCGTCGGCCGCGCCTTCCTCATCTCCGAGAGCTGTCGCGGCGAGGGTGCGATCCTGCTCAATGCCGACGGCGAGCGTTTCACCGACGAGCTGCAGCCGCGCGATGTGGTGAGCGAGGCCATCTGGCGGCAGATGGAGATCGATCACCTGCCCTACGTGCGCCTGTCCTTCGAGTATGTTGACAAGGACGTGATCGTGAACCACTTTGCCAACATCTACAAGCACTGCCTGGAGGAAGGTTTCGATATCACGCGCGAACCCATTCCCGT
>CAJOKK010000119.1 GCA_905235165.1 uncultured Atopobiaceae bacterium
CCCGGGAGTAGCTACCCGGGGTGGGCCGACGTGACTCAAAACCGCCACTTGACAGTGCGATGGGCATATGAGACTACGGTAACTGACTCACTCGCCTGCCTCCGCGCCGCCCTTCGGGAATGGGTCAAGAAGGTCTTCGCTAACTGACTCACTCCCTAGCAGATATGCAGGTATGTACCTCTGAGCATAGGTATTAGTAACGTTGCCGATTTTGCAAGGGCGTCAGCGCCTATTCGCTCTAAAACTTGTATGCATGAGTGTGTGAACTGTACCGTTGCCACCGAAGGGGTTCTCATGAAGAAGCAGGGCTCATCTGAGCACATGACCGTCTCTCGTCGCGACTTCATGAAGATATCCATAGGGGCAATTACGCTTCTGCCCACGGTGAGCAGCGCGCTTCTGCTTCCAAATCAGCAGGCCCTCGCCGCCGAGCAGCCTGCAGGCGCCAAACTCGTCACGGGGCCCGAGATCTACGTGGTGAGCTCCAAGGAGCTTGCCCTGACCGTGGCTGACGTATCGCTGCCCGCGCATTCCCCAAACCTCATCCCGGGCGCAAGGGTGAGGATTATCTCTCGCTACAACGGCATGGTCCTTGAGGGCACCACCGACGAGCACGGCGGGGTCTACTTTGACATAAGCAACCTGGCCGAGGGAGATGGTAAGGCCAAGAAGCCGGCCGTCTATGCCTTCAACGCAACAATTGAGGTTGAGGCGGAGGGCTATAGGACCTTCAAGACCGGCCTCTATCGCGTTACGGGTGGCGTGGCCATGAGCGTTCCCACGCAGCCTCGCGAGAAGGACATGCCCTATCCCCTGAGCGTTTCCTTTGACGAGTGGGACATCCTCTATACCGTGGACGATGGCGCGGAGTTCGTCTGCTGCACGGGCAATGACATCACGCACACCCTCGTGCTCGAACTCGACAACTGCGATCGAAATGCGAGCGTTCGGGCTGGCCTGTATGCAAACGGCATCGAGTTCGCGGGGGCAAGCGGCAGGTCGGATGGCGCGGGCAGGGCGCACCTTGAGTTCAAGAGCTTCTTCTTGCTGGCGGGCAGCAACACCGCCCTTCCCACGGGAGGCGACCATCCCTTTACCATGCGTTACACCATGGCCGGCACGACTTATGAGCTACCCATTACGCTGCAGGTCGACGATGCTCCTCCCGAAGGGCAGACGCAGCAAGTCAAGAGCGACCTCGCGCTTACCCCCTTTGGCGATGACGGGATGTTTCTTGGCATCACCGTTCCTAAGGGATTCCCCATTATGGGCGGACAAAAGCTCAAGTTGTGGCAGCCAGAATGGCCTGTCAACCTTGCCTTTGACCCCTTTGGATTCATCCGGATTAAGGTCAGCACGCCCGATTGGGGCTACGTGCGTGACAACGGAAAGCCCGATCCCAATGGTTGGAAGTTCCATCCCCGCAAGACGGCGAAGGCGCAGTATGACGAGGCCATCAAATTGGCGGGCGACGCAATCGCGGATAGCTTCGGGGCATTTGCAAACGGGGATGGTGCGGTCAGGCAAATTGGCTTCACGCAGAGTATCACGTTCAGCGTCGCTTTCGAACTCATCGCGGCAGGAATCTGGAGCTTCGACGATAAGGACTCACGTGGACGCGCTACGCTGCAACTGCGCGCAGGGGCAAACTACTCCCTGACCGAGACCTTCTGGCTAGGGCCATTTCCCGTAGCCATTCGCTTTGGCATCGGTGTCTGCACCAAGTTCGCCGGAGAGGCCGGCTTCATAAGCCCGAGCGTCTGGAGCTTCTCGAAGTATCGTTGGGACTACGGCTCTACTGGTCTTGACCTGCAGATATCTGTTCCCATAACGCTTGCGATCGGTGTGGGCGTGCCGGGCATCGCGTCTGCCATGGTGCAGGGCTTCTTCAGCCTCACCTTCTTCTTGCACGAAGGCCCCCTCCCCAAGGGCTTTGAAAAACTTCCCAAGTGCCACCTTCGCCTAGCGGGCGTCTGCGTAATCACCGTTGACCTTGAGATGCTCTTCTTTACCCAGAGTATTTCGGTGTGGAACAGCGATTGGCCTGACTGGTACAACAACTGGAAGGATGGCGATCTGAAGCCGGGAAACTTCTCTGCGATGCCTGATCTCGGCAGCAGCCTGAAGACTACCTTCGACAATGCCAAGATCATCAGCTCGCAAAGCTTTGCCCAGGTTGCCGAGTACATCACGGATGGTATCTCGGGCATGCAGGCGCAGGAGGAGAAGCTCACCCTCTACACCTTGAGCATGCAGGGAGATGACGGCAAGGTCATGACGCAACAGCTCTACCTGACCCAGGATAAGGCACGTAGCCTGAGCCGTTTGCTTGCTCCCGGAGAGGCGCAGCCCGCCACGAGCGCCGACGCCCTGTCTGATGCTGCGGACAGCCCACAGGCGTTTTCGCTCACGGAAACGAACGGTTCAACGATATCTCGTTGGACTGCCGAGCTCCCGGAAGCCGTGCCTACCGGCCTGTGCGAGTACGTGGAGGTTCCGCTTGGCGAGAAGGCCCTTGTCGCTTCGCTGGGAAGGGAGGCAGGCATCGTTCCCGAGACCGACATTTGCATCGCCTCCAACATCCTGAGCGCCTCTCGCTCCAAGGTCTACTCCATCGACGGGAGCGACTGGGTGTTTCGCCTTGGCGTGGTGATGGTGGCTGGCGAGTTCCGCACCCGCGTGATTGCCGAGGAGATCGGGACCTCCGAGAGGCGCGTGATCGACTTCGAGGCGCTTGACGCCCACTTCAACCCCCACGACTTCCTCCTCGACTACGACTTCGACCTCTGCAGCTACTACGTGGACGGCCGCCTCAACGTGAGCATGGTTGTGGTCTCTGGCTTGCGTGAAAAAGGCGACGCCACCTCGTTCTCCGTTGCCGCCGCTACCACAACCTTCAGCTATGTGTGCTGCACTGACTGGCGGGGGAAGGGTGGCTTTACCGGCACGAGCGTTAGCGAAGAGCAGGTTGACGCTTGTGGTCTCGGCATGATGGGAGAAGACCCGTACAAGTATTACCATCTCTTCTCTTGTCCCCAGATCGTGCACATCGAGGACGAAACGAACCCTGGCGGAGGGGGCAAATGTGTGGTTACCTACCTCGAGCGTGCGTCAGAAACGCAAGAAGGCCTGCTCAGTGACGTGCTTGGTCAGGTGTATGTGGGTGTGGGCGTAATCTTTTTCGACGACAACGACCATACGCCCTTCATCACGGATATGGTGCGTGTTATCGGAACGCTTAACAGTCTTTACGACGTACCTCTTGGCTCGATTACCGAGGCATCCATCACGCAGCGCATCAACGGCTGGCACCTTCTCTCGCTCACGACCCGTTCACAGACCTACGTCCTCTTTATGCAGACGCTTGCCCGTGAACGCTCGATGCCTGACGGATCGGCGGTGCCTCGCATCAAGAACCTGATGCTCGCCCACATTCCTGGCGACAGCCCGATTGACCGTCTTGTGCACGTGCCTGGCCAGGACTACTTCCTCACCTGTTCGAATGGAAAGCTCAAGAAGCTGAGCCTGCAGGTGTCGGACGATTCGCCAGCTCTTGTCATGGAAGACTTTGGCGGCGAGGAGCTGAACATCGGCGACTTTGGCGTTCTCTCGACTGGCGACGTGCTCTACTGGCCGGCCTTCCGCGAGGGAGGCCACACCTACCAGTTCTCCGGAAACGACGAGGCTGCCCTCGATGATGATGACGACCTCAACCTCATCATGGGCGCCCGTATCCGCTCCGGCAAGATGTGCAAGCCCTTTGTGATTGGTGAGGTGAGACACGCCATCCATCGCCTGCGTAGCCTGAGCGATCGGGGAGACCGCCTGAGCTTCATCAGCTCCACCACCCTCGTCTCCGCTGACGGCAAGGGTGAGCAGTGGTACACGGCCATACCCTGGGTACGCTGCGCGAATCTTCTGGGCGCCTCGCCGAGGAGCTACCAGCTTGCCCCGGGTGACCAGCTTCCCTTTATGGTGATGATCCGCAACGACGGCAACTGCTACCTCTCGGGCGTGACCCTGGATGTGCGTGAGGCGGGTAAAGATTCCATTGGCACCATCAACTTGGTCTTCTCGAAGGACACCCTTCTGGAGTCCGAATGGAACCCGCGGACCGAGAGTGGCGAGCTTGCCAACGTAGAAGACGATTATGCCCTTGCTCCTGGCATGACCTCGCTCTACTACGCCGAGCACGTGCTCATCCCGGAAACCTGGGAGGGAAGCAAGGAGCTTGAGATAAGCGTCATCGGCGTGAGGGCTGTAAACAGCAACGGCCTGCTCGCGCAGCCCGAGGACAGCTCGATTGAGTACCTGCCCGATCAGGCGGCACAGGCAAGCCTTTCCATCACAAGCTCTGAGTTCACGCTTGGTGCTTCGGATAGCTACCAACAGGCAGACGTCAAGGTGCTTGGGAGCAAGTCGCAGGGCGACGACAAGAACAATGGTTCCGACCGTAAGAGTGCTTCCGACAGTAAAAACGCAAGCGGCCCCAACGGGTCTGGCAGACCTGGGGGCACGCTTCCGAAGATGGGTGACGATGCGTTAGGCTCACTTGCCGGCATGCTTGCCCTCGGGGGAGCTTCCCTTGTGGCCTACGGCAGCCGCAAGGCACAGGCCGAACGCGAGCGAGACGAGTGAGTCAGTTACCGTAGTCCCTTTTGACTCATTCCCGAAGGGAGGAGGCGCGGGGGCAGGCGAGTGAGTCAGTTACCGTAGTCCTTTTTGACTCA
>CAJOKK010000120.1 GCA_905235165.1 uncultured Atopobiaceae bacterium
GTAGCTGGCGAGGGCGCGCTCGGGGTCTTTGCCGTGGAAGGATGCGCAGATGCCGCAGGCGTCGCAGTCACCGATGCAGACGTAGCGCTTGCGCACGTAGGCCAGCCGCTCTTCTCGCGTTGAGTCTGTGATGCTTGGCGCCATGTGCGTCCCCTCTTGCCTGCCCATGCAACAAATAACACGGTAGTCCGTGATGCCATGGCATCTTCATGCTTGAAAATTGTACTTTTCCGCTGTTGGACGGCGTGAGCTAAATTGAAGCACGATGCATGTCGAACCGCAAGGACAAGGCGGGGCATGCCTTCACAAATGCTCTGGCCGCCCTTTACAGCCGCAATCCCTTCGCATAAAGTAATCCTAGCTCGTCAAGAGGCGCCCTTATGGGCGCATAGAGTCGAGGGACCGAGCCCGATGACACTCCGGCAACCACCCAAGAGGGAACGGTGCCAATTCTCGGCAGGCCGTGCATGCGGTCTGAAAGACGGGGAGCAGCGCGACGCACGAGGCCCCCATTTTCAAGCGGGGGCTTTTTTCATGGCCCCAGGATTCCCGCTTGCGGGAGAAAGGATGCGCCATGTCCAACAGGAACTACATCTTTACCTCGGAGTCTGTGACCGAGGGACATCCCGATAAGATCTGCGACCAGATTTCTGACGCCATTCTCGACGCCATTCTCGCCAAGGAGGCGCGCCTGGAGACGGAGAACTACATCTCTCCGACCAAGGTTCCCGCCAAGCTCGACAACGTGCGCTGCGCCTGCGAGACCTTCGTCACGACCGGTACCGTGGTCGTGGCGGGCGAGATCCGCACCCAGGCCTACGTCGACGTGCAGAAGATCGTTCGCGAGACCCTGCGTCGCATTGGCTATGATCGCGCCAAGTACGGCTTCGACTGCGACACCTGCGGCGTCATCAACATGATCCACGAGCAGAGCCCCGACATCGCGCGCGGCGTCGATGAGAGCTTTGACGTGCAGGAAGGCGGCTCGGTGGACGAGCTTGACCTTATCGGCGCCGGTGACCAGGGCATGATGTTTGGCTACGCCTCCGACGAGACGGACGCCCTCATGCCCATGCCTATCTACTTGGCGCAGCGCATGGCGCAGCGCCTTGCCGAGGTTCGCAAGTCGGGTGAGATCAGCTACCTGCGTCCCGATGGCAAGACTCAGGTGAGCGTGCGTTACGAAGATGACGAGCCCGTTGAGGTGACGGCCGTGGTCATCTCGACACAGCATGACCCCATCGTTGAGGACATGGCCCTGGTGAGGGAAGACATGATCTCATGCGTCATCAAGCCAGTGCTTGATGAGGTGGGCATCGATTGGGAGGATGCCGACATCTACGTCAACCCCACGGGTCGCTTTGTCGTGGGTGGGCCGATGGGCGATACAGGCCTGACCGGCCGCAAGATCGTGGTCGATACCTATGGCGGCATGGGCCGTCACGGCGGCGGTGCCTTCAGCGGCAAGGACTGCACCAAGGTCGACCGCTCGGCCGCCTACGCCGCGCGTTGGGTTGCCAAGAACATCGTGGCTGCGGGGCTCGCCCGTCGCTGCGAGGTGCAGCTGGCCTATGCCATCGGCGTGGCACATCCGCTCTCGGTGATGGTGGACACCTTCGATACGGCATCGGTAGACGAGGCGGTCATTACGCAAGCCGTGAAGGAGGTCTTTGACCTGCGTCCCGGCGCGATCATCCGTGACCTCAAGCTGCGCCGTCCCATCTTCGCCAAGACGGCCGCCTATGGCCATTTCGGCCGCGACGACGAGGACTTCACCTGGGAGGCCTGCGACCGCACCGAGGAGCTGCTTGCCGCGGTGAAGCGACTCTCCGCCTAAGCCCATGCGCCTCTTCGTTGCCGCCGAGCTCAGCGAACCCTTGCTCGAAGCCCTAGCCGAGACCCAAGCGGCCTTGCGCGATTGCGTGCGAGGCCGCTACGTGGCGCCGGACAGCTTCCATGTGACCCTGGCCTTTCTTGGCAACGTTGACGCCGCGCGCATAGACGAGCTGGCCGAGGCGATTCTTCGTGCCTGCGATGGCCATGCTCCCGTTAGCGCTGCTACGGCGGAGCTCGGAAGCTTTGGCCGCAGGAAGGCCGCGACACTCTGGCAGAAAATCGATGGGGGAGCGGCGCTTCCTGCCCTCGCTGCGGACGTGCGCTCGCAGCTCACCTCTGCTGGCTTTGCCTTTGACGAGAAGACCTTCCTGGCTCACGTGACCCTCATGCGTCACGCCGACCTGACCGCAGGCCTTCTCCCCATGCCCGTCTGCGCGGTAGGCTCGCTCTCCACGGTCACGCTCTTTCGCTCTGACCTTTCCGGTCCCGCTCCGCGCTATGAGCCGCTTGAACGTATTACCCTTGCCTGAGCCTGCAGGGTCAGGCTACTTTCGCTCATCCTTCTGACCGGGGAAGAGGTTGCGCTCGTTGAGCTCTGCCTGCACGGTGCGCAGCATCAGGTCGACGTCCTCGAGGCCCAGGTGGCGTTCCTGCTCGGTCGCGGCGAGCGTGCCGCGACGGCGTGCCCAGGTCTCCAGCCTCGCCGGGCCGGACTCACGCGGAAGCGAACGCACGTCGGGATCGATCTTGCGGCAGATGTCGCGCGAGTCGATCAGCACGA
Source organism: uncultured Atopobiaceae bacterium (assembly GCA_905235165.1). Classification (GTDB taxonomy): domain Bacteria; phylum Actinomycetota; class Coriobacteriia; order Coriobacteriales; family Atopobiaceae; genus UBA1367. The sequence continues at coordinate 2,618 of CAJOKK010000120.1, forward strand.
CCTCACCGGCCTTGCGCGCCTCCGCATAGCCGTTGAGGTGCAGCTGCAGCCAGCTGTCCTCGAAGGCGGCGTTGTGCGCCATGAGCGGGAAGGTCCGAAAGGCCGAAAGCAGTGCCTTCTGGGCGCGCTCGTCCTCGCGGAAGGGCTTCTTGCCGGACACGTCCTCCCAGCTGATGTGGTGGATCTCTGCCAGCGGCACGCCCGTCTGCTCGTATTGCGCCGGAATGCCGAAGTAGGCCACGTGGCCGTCGTGAGGCTTCGCCTTGGGCGTAAGCTCCATGAAGGCGATGCCCATGTTCACGATGTAGCCGCGATCGGGGTCCTTGCTCGTGGTCTCGATGTCGAAGCCGCACACGACGCCCGAGAAGCTACCCTCAACATAGGCGATGCCCAGGTCGCGCGCGTCGGGACCGGCTGTCTTGGCAACTTCCTCCATGCTGCGGCCCTGCATCCAGGCCACGCCGCGAACCAGGTCGTCGGCCTTGAGGCTGCGCGCGAGGTTGAGGCCGTTCAGGTCGCGCAGGCGGTCGATGCCATAGGTGTCGCAGAGGATTCGGTTGCGATCGGCGAGGGTACGCACGAGGTCGAAGGAGAAGGGCTCTGAGCCGGCCTTCGCCTCCCACCAGGCGCTCGACAGAAGCGAGATGGCTTCCTCGTTCATGCGACGTTCCTGCTCAAGGGCAGCATCGTCGGTCATGAAGCCGGGAAGGGTGAACGCGTTGGCGAGCTCGATGGCTTGGGCGAGGTTCATGGGCGCTCCGTGTGTCGGTGTTTAGCCCTCCAATCATAGCGTGCCGCGCGCCACTTCGCTGCGCTACCATACAGAGACACAAACTCAGGTAAGTCAAAGCCCAAGGAGGATGAGGTACCCGTGCGTTACGCGCAGGTTGTGCTCGACATACCCACGCGCCAGCTCGAGGGTGCCTTTGCCTACGCCATTCCCGACGAGCTTGACGAGTCGGCGCAGGTGGGAGCCACGGTCTTGGTGAGCTTCTCCCACCGTGCCTGCGTGGGCTATATCGTTGAGAAGAACGACGTGCCTCCGGCTGGCATCGACGCCGCGCGCATCCTGCCCATCGAGCGCGTGCTTGCCGAGAGCGCTTTCGACGAGGCGCGCGCTCGCGTGGCCAGCTGGATGGCGCGCGAGTATGCCTGCCCGCTTTCCGAGGCCATTCGGCTCTTTCTCGCGCCGGGCCAGGGACATCGTGTGCGTCGCCTGGAGGAGGGCGGCGAGTGGGAACTCGTGACTGAGGCGGTGGCTCCGGTCGACGAGCGCTGGGTGAGCCTGACCGAGGAGGGGCGCTCCTTCGAGCCGCGCAAGTCCGCCGCCCGCCAACGCGCCTTGCTCCAAGCCCTATCCGCTGGTCCCATGCGTATGGCCGAGCTTTCCGCGCTCATCTCGGGTGCGTCCTCGGTGGTGACTGCCCTGGAGAAGCGCGGCGTCCTTCGCGTGGAGGCGCGCCGCCGCGTGCGTGGCGCGGAAACGACGACCCTCTCCTCTGCCCAGGCCCAGCCGCCTAAGGCCCTCACGAAGGGCCAGCAGGCAGCCCTTGCCGAGATCGACCGTGCCCGGCGTGCGGCCGCAGGAGACGTCGTGCTCGTAGACGGCGTTACCGGTTCGGGCAAGACGGAGGTCTACCTGAGCGCCATCGCCTCGGCCATCGCCGAGGGCAAGACCGCCCTCGTTCTGGTTCCCGAGATCTCGCTCACCGCGCAGACGGTGGGTCGCTTTCGCTCGCGCTTCGGCGATGACGTGGCCATCCTTCACTCGCGCCTCTCCACCGGTGAGCGCTTTGACCAATGGGACCTCGCGCGAAGGGGAGAAGTGCATGTGGTGGTGGGCGCTCGCTCGGCCCTCTTTGCCCCGCTCGAGCGGCTCGGTCTTGTCATCATTGATGAGGAACACGAGTGGACCTACAAGCAGGAGAGTTCTCCTCGCTATCACGCTCGTGACGTCGCGGCGCGCCTGGCGGCCGAATGTGGTTGTGCCCTCGTGCTCGGCTCGGCCACCCCGAGCCTGGAGAGCCTTGCTCGCTGCGAGGCCGGAAGTTGGCGCGACCATGCTTGGACGCGCGTTGAGATGCCCGAGCGACCTGGCAACGCCGTGCGTGCGCGTGGTCGACATGGCCCTGCAGTTTCAGCAAAACAACCGCTCCGTCTTCTCGAAACCGCTGGCAGAGGCCTTGCAAGCGGTGGTAGAGCGCCGCGAGAAGGCCGTGCTTCTGCTCAACCGACGCGGCTTCGCGACCTTCCTCATGTGCCGTGACTGCGGCTGTGTGCCCGAGTGTCCGCACTGCTCCACTTCGCTCACCTACCACGAGCGGACCCATGAGCTGAAGTGCCACACCTGTGGGCGAAGCTGGCCGCAGCGCGCCTATCCGGATCCCACCTGTACCTGCCCCAACTGCGGAAGCCGCTACCTGGCGGCCTTCGGCGTGGGCACGCAGCGCGTCGAGGACGAGCTGCGGATGCTCCTTGGCGAGGGCGTCGACATCGTGCGTATGGATGCCGACAGCACGCGTGGCAAAGGTGCCCACCAGCGCCTGCTCGAGCAGTTCGACGCGAGCGAGTGCGCCGTGCTCGTGGGTACGCAGATGATTGCCAAGGGCCTCGACTTTCCCGAGGTCACGCTCGTGGGCGTGATCAACGCCGACACGACGCTCAAGATGCCCGACTTCCGCGCCGCCGAGCGCACCTATGCCCTGCTCGAGCAGGTAGCGGGGCGTGCTGGGCGAGGGGAGCGTGCCGGCGAGGTGATTGTGCAGACCTACTGGGCCACCCATCCGGCAATCCAGGCGGTCGCCCGTCACGACCGCGACCTCTTCTTGGCTGCGGAGGAGGCGGACCGCAGGGAGGGTCACTATCCGCCCTATACCCGCCTGACCAACACGTTGGTCTGGGGCAAGGATGCTGGGAAGGTCAAGCGGGCTTGTGACGATCTCGCCGCTGCGGTGCGCGATCGCCTGCGGGGTGCGGACGGTTGGGAGATCTTGGGCCCCACCGAGTGCGCCAAGGCCAAGGCCAAGGACAACTACCGAAATCACTTTCTCCTGAAGGCCCCCGTCGACGCCGCGGTCGGTGATCTTCTCGGTAGCTGCGCCCGCGAGATTGGTTCGCGTCCAGGCGTCAGCATTGCCATCGACGTGGACGCTTACGACCTGCTCTAGAAGATCGCAGCGCGCTCGTCTCCCCACCCACCAATTTGTGACAAAAAACGGGCGGGAAATGTCACTGTTTGGTGGGGGGGAAGTGCCACTTCCTGACGAGGCCGCCGGGCTCCGCTGTTGTCGCAAACGTCTTGTTTGATAAGCTGACTTCTCAAGCTCAACACTAGATAATATGTATAAAATGTGGAGAAGCACCATACTTGATTTCACTTAATTAAATAAGTAATTCATCACTCTCGGGTGACGTGAAGAGAGATAGGTGGGCTGTAGATGACCGATCCCATCATCAACCTGCATGAACGCGTTGCTGCCCTTCTTTCGATGAGGCGCCGACGCACCAAGCTCTCTGTCTTCGTATGCGCTCTCTCGCTTGCCGTTATGCTGGGCGTATCCCTTTCGCTTATGCGCATCGGCATCACGAAAACGCATGACGTCCGCGA
>CAJOKK010000121.1 GCA_905235165.1 uncultured Atopobiaceae bacterium
TCGATTGAGTACCGCATCATGGAGCTGCTCATGGAGAATCCCGGGCGAGTTTTTACCAAGCAGCAGATCTACGAGGCGGGCTGGGGCGAGAGCTACGTGGCCGCCGACAACAACGTGATGGTCATCATCAGCAAGCTGCGTGCCAAGCTCTCGGAGGACCCATCGGCCTACATCAAGACCATTCGCGGCCTTGGCTATCGCTTGGAGAAATAGGCCATGGCGTGGGCGAAGGTGGACATGAGCTCGAGCGGAAGTTTCAAGCGGGCCGTTGCGAGCAGGTTTGTCTTTTGGATGCTTGTGCTCTTCCTGCTGGAAGCTCTGGTGGGCGCCTTTGAGTCAACGATCCTTATGCCCCTGCTCCGGGCGCTTGCCCGAATCGAGCTTGCAAGCGGCACTTCTCAGGACCTTGTGGGTGTGGTGCGCTCCACCCTTGCCGTCGTCTTTGGTTCGCTCTTTGGGGCGCCGTCGCTCAATATCCTCTCCCGCTCTATGGTCCTTACCCTAGGTGCGAACATGATCGTGCTGGTGCTGGCCCCTCCCGTGGTGATTGCCGTCCTCTTTGCGAGTGAGGTTGACGCCTTGGTGCGCGATGAGCTTGAGCGGCGTGACGACGAGCTGCGGCAGGCCTATGAGCGCCGCAACCTCATGATTAGCGACATGGCCCACGACCTGCGTACGCCGGTCATGGGCATATCCGCAAGCGCCCAAGCCTTTGCCGACGGTCTGGTCAAAGACCCAGAGGAGCAGGAGCGCGTGCTACGTTCGATCTCTGCGAAGGCGGACAAGATGGGAGAGCTCGTCTCCATGCTCTTCGACTTCGTCAAGCTGGAGAGCGAGGGCTTTGAGCTTGATCGCAAGGTGCTTGACCTACCGCAATTGCTGCTGGCTGAGGCTGCCTCCGCCTACACAGATATAGAGGCGGCGGGAATGGAGCTGCTGGTGAGCGTTCCCGAGGATCCGCTGCCGGTATATGCCGACGAGGCCCAGCTGCGGCGTGCGGTGGGAAACCTGCTGGCAAACGCACAGCGCCACAACCCCACAGGCACGAGGATCGAGCTTGCTCTGGGTCGGCGAGCCGGCGTGGCCGACATCATCGTGGCTGACACGGGCCTTGCGATCGAACAAGACATTGAGGGATTGTTCGAGCCCTTTGCGCGCGGCGATGCCTCCCGCTCCGGCGGGGGCAGCGGTCTGGGTCTCTCCATCGTCAAGGGCATCCTCGACATGCACGACTACACCATCGAGCTTCGCCAACCTTATGGCAGCTTCACCAAGGCCTTTGTCGTCACCTGCGCCATCGGCGAGGGTTAGCCTCTGCGCTCCTGAACCGTTCGCAGGTGCTTATCGACCGTTCGCCCCCGTGCTCCCGTGGACAGTTCTTCTCTGCTCATGGACTTAGCGGAACAAATGCCATCGCCGCTGTTTCCAAACTCCCCAACGCACCAAAAAGCAGCCCATAGCCAGTCAGTTCACAAGCTGGTTACATAAGGGTCGACAAAGGTCTTGGCCAAGGGCCAGACAGACAGACGGAAAGGGGAGACCCATGCAGGATCAGGTTATCGAGATTTTCGCTCAGCTCACCGGACGTGACGCCTCCGAGATCACTCCCGAGACGCGCCTCGACGAGGACCTCGAGCTCAAGTCGCTCGACAAGTTCGCCCTGCTCGCCATGCTCGAGGGCGCCCTTGGCAAGGCCCCCGATCCTAACGAGGCCGATCCCTGGAACACCGTAGCTGAGTGGATCGCCTTCTACGGCGCGTAAGGGTTGCTTGGCGACTGAGGTCGCCGTCTTTGTGCTTGGTAGTTTTGGTCGATAGCGACGTAAGTCGAAAGGGAGACACCATGGACCTCAACACTGATCTCAACCTCACCATTCATCCTTCCAAGAACGGCGCGCTCCAGCGCGAGGTGGCCATCATCGGCGTCGGCCACACCCCCTGGATGCTCACGCACAAGACTGAGGATTGGGCCGGCATCACAGAGCCTGAGCTCTTTGCGATCGCAGCACTTGACGCCATGGACGACGCCGGCCTCACCGGCAAGGACATCGACGCCTTCACCTACGCGCAGCTCTTCAACGCCACGTCCGACACCATCAACGCCAACGTCGCCGTCCAGAACTGGATTGGCATGCGCGGCAAGGAGTCCTTCCACGTAGAGAGCGCCTGCACCTCTCCCGGCGCCGCCTTCGAGGCTGCGGTCGACATGGTCGCCTCTGGCAAGCATGACGTGGTCCTCGCCGGTGGCGTTGACATCGCGCAGTCTCGCCCCGTCAACAACAACCCCGCGTGCTTCCGCGAGCCGCAGGCTGCCGCCGACCTCAATGCTGTCGCGGGCATTCGCTGGCAGGACAACGCCTACACGCGCTTCCAGTCTGACGAGGGCCGCGTGATGATGGAGGGCTACGCCTACTCCTACATGAAGAAGTATGGCCTGACCCCCAAGGACATCGACGATGCCTTCATCGGCCTGAACATCTCCGATTCCCGCTCCGCAGCCGCCTGCGGCGAGGGCATCACCAAGAAGTCCTATGTCGAGCTGGCCGAAGAGGCCGGCAAGGACGTGTGGGATTACATGCGCGCCCCGACCAATCCCCAGATCGCGAACTTTGTGCGCGCCTCCGGCACCTCCAAGTATGCTGACGGTGCTGCTGCCGTCATCGTGACCACCGTCGAGAAGGCCCGCGAGTGGGCTGAGAAGACCGGCCGTCCTGCCATTCTCGTGCGCGGTACCGCCTACTGCAACCTCGACCACATCCATCCTTGGAACCTCGAGGAGATGAACAAGGAGTGCTGGCGTGCCCTGCAGGAGCGCACCGGCGTCACCTCCGAGGAGATCGACGCGGTCCAGAGCCCGTCCTACATGTGCCCCGAGAACTTCTCCTTCGTGTCTCAGATCGGCTACATTCCTGAGGAGAAGGTCTACGAGTACTACCGTGACGGCCGCACCGCCTTTGACGGCGACAAGCCCATGAACACCTGCGGCGGCACCCAGGGCTATGGCCACTGCTACGGTGCCGGCGGCCTCATGATGATCGACGAGGCCGTGCGCCAGTTCCGCGGCGAGGCGGGCGCACACCAGATGAAGAAGCTCCCGTACGTGCAGATCGTTCGTTCTCAGGGCGGCGCCCAGGGCACGAACATGATTCTGCTCGAGACCCTCGACCACAAGGCCAACACCAACCCCAAGCCGCGCGTCACCCCCAAGCCGCGCCGCTTCGTCAAGGCTTACTACGATGGCCTCGAGGAGGGCAAGCTCCTCGGCGCCAAGTGCCCCAAGTGCGGCAACGTCGAGTTCTTCCCCTACTACAGCTGCTCCGAGTGCGGCGACCACGAGCTTGAGCTCGTTGAGCTCTCAGGCGATGCCGTCATCGAGGGCTTCGTGACCACAAGGGCCGCGACGGCTCCGCTCATCGGCGAGCTTGGCCCCTACGTCGTGGGCAACATCAAGCTTGTTGAGGGTCCGCGCGTGAACGCCCTTATCCTCGGCATTACCCCCGACAATGCCGACGAGGCCTACGAGAAGCTGCCGATCCCCTGCAAGGTCAAGATCATCCAGCTCAAGGATGCGAACTACAAGCGCATCGTTTGGGAGGCCCAGCTCTAGGTTCTACGAGTGCGCGGCGGCTCCGGTCGCCGCGCTTTTTCTTGTTGCAGGAATTCACGAAACAAAGGAGCCCAACATGGCATTCGAGTACGACTTCAAGCTGCTTGACGGCAAGGTTGCCCTTATCCACGGCGCGTCTTCGGGCGTCGGCCACGCTTCCGCGCTCGCGCACGCCCGCGCCGGCGCCAAGGTGATGTGCGTGGCACGCAACGAGGAACGCCTGCAGGCCGTCGTCAAGGAGATTGAGGACCTTGGTGGCGAGGCGGCCTACTGCATGGCCGAGATCGCCGACGAGGAGCAGATCGAGGCGATGGTTGCCAAGACGGTCGAGACCTTCGGCCGCATCGACTGCGTGCACGTGACCACCGGCTTCCATAGCGATCCCTATCCGATCCAGGACTTCCCCTCCGACATCCTGCAGCGCTCGCTCGACCTTAACTTCATCGGCCAGGCCTATATCGTGAAGCACGTTGGCCGCCAGATGCTCAAGCAGGAGGAGGGCGGCTCGATCGTCCTGACCTCCGCCGGTGCCGGCATCATCGGTTGGCCCGATTCGGCGGGCTATACCGGCGGAAAGGCAGCCTGCAACGTCTTGGCGCAGACCGCCGCGCTCGACTTCATCAAGGCGGGCAAGACCAACATTCGCGTGAACTCCATCTGCCCCGGCGCCATCCGCACCCCGATGATGGACCACTTCAAGGAGACCATGCCCGACATCGCCGCCAAGGCGCTCGGCGGCGGCCGCATGGCTGAGCCCGAGGAGCAGGCCAACGCTGCAGTCATGCTCAACTCTCCGCTGGCAACCGCGGTCAACGGTGCCAACCTGCGCACCGACTGCGGCTACCTCGCGGGCACCTGGCTCGTCTAAGGCTGAGCCATTCGCAGTTCAGGTCAGACGGACGGGTTCGGCGTCCATCCGGGATAGGGACCGGGGAGGGCGCGCGGCCCTGTGTGAACTCTGCGGCAAGAGCGTTCGTCGCTCCGGCGCGGCAGCTGCGGGACTCGCTCCCGCCGCGCCTGCGCTCCTCACTGCCGCAGAACGTTCACGCAGGGCCGCGCGCCCTCCCCGGTCCCTATCCC
>CAJOKK010000122.1 GCA_905235165.1 uncultured Atopobiaceae bacterium
CTGACCGCGAATCTCGATGTAGGCACGGTCGGGATAGAGGGTGAAGGTCGTGATCTCCTTGGTGCCGTACATCTGGTCGACGTCGTTGATAAGAACGCTCGCGCTGCCATCCGCATTGTGACGCAGCTCAAAGTCAACGGGCGAAAAGGTCGTGGGCCGGTGATGCTGCGGCCAGTTGAACTCGATGCCACCCGAGATCCAGGGACCGGTGAGACCGACAAGCGCCGGCTTGATCACGTGGTTGTAGTAGACGAAGTCGTAGTCGTTGGTCTTGTCATAGGCACGCTGGATGCGCCCGCCCAGCTCAGGCAAGATCATGACCTTGAGATAATCGTTTTCGAGCCAGACCGCCTTCCAGACGTGGTCGGTCTTGGTCCGGCTGATCTCCTGGATGGAGGGGTACGGATAGATCTTTCCGGAGCTGCCCTGATAGACCCTCTTCTCGAGGAACATGGGGTTCTTGTCGGCGGCACCAACCTCATAGGTGGGAATGACGAGCTGCTCTTCCCATACGTTAACTGACTGCACAACTTCCTCCTACGCACATAGCCTCATAGGCATGGCTGGGTAGCCTCGCAGCTACCCAGCCATACTTCAAACCTTGTTCTGTGAAACCGTGGCCTAGTCTTAGGGCTTCTTTGCCCCGCCGCGACCACGATGCGGCAGCAGCGCAGCCTTACTTAGTTAGCGAAGGCGCCCATGACCTGCTTGTAGTTGTCGGGGGTCACCATGGTGGCGTCAACGGCGGTCTCCTGGGGAGCATCCTCACCGTCGATGACCTTCTCGATAACGTCGATGGACTTCTGTCCGACCTGCTCGGCGGAGAAGTAAGCAGCGGCCTTCATGCAGGTACCCGCGGCGCCCTTGTTGTTCCACTCGTCCTTGGCCATGTAGCCACCAAGGCCCACAACGGCGGCGTTCTTGTCGAGGCCAGCGCTCTCGAGTGCGCGGCAGGCTCCGATGGTGCCCTCCTCGTTGGCACCGGTAACGAGCCACTTCTTGATCTCAGGGTGAGCGGTGAAGACGGCAGCGGCAGCGATGTTGCCCTTGTCGGTAGTGCCGTCGTAGTCAGCCGTGAAGACCTTGTCCTTGGGGAAGTTGGGAAGGATCTCGTTCCACTTGTCCATGATGCCCTCGGCGCGCGGCACGCAGCTGGAGACGGTGTCCATGGTCATGCAGAGGAAGCCGACCTCGGAATCGGTGTCGAGCCCATTGTCCTTGGCGTAGTTGGCAAGCCACTCGCCATTGACGGCACCGATCGCATAGGCGTCAACGCCAACCCACGGGGCGATCTTCTTGCCATCGACCTCAAGGGCGTCGTCGCAGGCAATGACCGGGACGTTGTTCTGCTTGCACCTGTCAACGACAGCCTGGGACATGGTCTGGTCGGGCACGCAGACCACGATGCCGCTGGCCTGGTTGGCAATGGCGTTGTCAACGGCCTTGAGGCACTCCTCGGGGCTCATCTTGGCGTCAACGTAAGTGAAGTCGTCACCGGCGTCCTCCACGACCTTCTCGGCAGCCTTGCCCTCGTCGATGAACCAAGTCTGGTCACCTGCCTTGTAGATACCATAGATGCTGGTCTTGCCACTGGCAGCGGCCTTCGACTCACCCTCCACGGGACCATCGCTACAGCCCGTGGTCAGAACCGCACCCATCAGGGTGGATGCCAGAACGACGGACATGGTGAGGGCAGACAGCTTCTTCTTCACGTTTCTCTCCTTTCGGCGCGCAAGACTGTGCACACCTTGTTTTGGGAACTACCGCTAAAGGTTGGGCCGCAATGCTTGCCTTACCGCACGCTCGGTTGGCCCAGGCCTCACGCGCGGCTACTTAGACACATAAGGTCCCGCAGGTACTCAGGTCGCTACCTGCGGGACCTGACAACAGAGCTTTAGGCGTTCTTCATGCTGGCCTCGAGGAGCTCCTTGTCCCTCTTCTTCTTCCTCAGGTAGTCAGAGGTGAGGGCGAAGAGGAGCAGCGCGCCCCTGGCGACGTACTGCCAGAAGGAGGAGACGTCGACCATCGTGAGGCCCGTGTTGAAGGCCTGGATGAGGATGATGCCGATGAAGGTGCCGGCCATGTCGCCGACACCGCCGGTGAAGGAGGTGCCGCCGAGGACGACTGCCGTAATGGCGTCGAACTCAAGGTTGATGTTCGCGGCCGGCTGACCAGCGTTCATACGAGCCGCGAAGACGATGCCGCCCATAGCGGTGAGCACGCCGATCATGATGAAGCAGAGGGTGACGATGCGCTCAGGGTTGAGGCCCGCAAGGTGAGCGGCCTGGGTGTTGCCACCGATAGCGTAGACGCTACGACCGAACTTGGTCTTGGCCAGGATGAAGCCGAAGATGGCCATGCAGATGATCATCAGCCACACGGCAAAGGGGATGTTGAGGAAGCGCATGGAGCCGATGCGGTTGAAGTCCTGGTTGCTGATGGAAACCGGCTTACCGTCGCAGATGATGTAGGCAAAGCCACGAACAATCATCTGGGAGACCAGCGTTGCGATGAAGGCCTCGATCTTGATCTTGTTGACCATCCAGGCATTGAAGACACCGATAAGGGCACCGACGACCAGCGTCAAGAGAATGGCAAGCCAGATGGGCATGTTCATCTGGAGGAACAGAGCAACCACGACACCCGAAAGGGCGGCAAGCGATCCGGGCGACAAGTCGTTCTGCTTGGCGATAATCAGGTAGGTGTGACCAATTGCGACCATGCCGACCAGCGAGGCGGCGGTCAGAATGTTGATGATGTTAGTAATCGTAAGGAAGTTTTTGTTCAGCGCAGTGAACAGTACAAAGATGAGCACGATAGCGATGATGAGTACGATCCTGTCTCCGCCGATTGCGGAGAAGATCCCACCCTTCTTCTCTTCCGTGCCCTTGGTAATTGCTGCCATCGTTCCTCCCAATCAAAGCAAATGACGTCCAACATGTATTTCTGCTTGCGCATACGCGCACTCGTGCCTACTTGAAGGCGTGGGTTTGGCGCGGCGCCGGCCCACAGCAAGCGAGCTCTTACTCGCCCATCGCCAGACTCAGCAGCCCGTCTTCGGTGGCGTCCTTACCGGGGACCTCACCGACGATCTGCAGGCCGCGCATGACGAGAATCCTGTCGGAAAGGCCGATGACCTCGGGAAGCTCGGAAGAGATGAGGATGACGCCCATGCCCTTCTTCGCGAACTCGCAGATCATCTCGTAGAACTCCGACTTGGCACCGATGTCGATGCCCTTGGTGGGCTCATCAAGGATGAGGACATCGGGCATCGTAGCGATGCTCCTGGCAACGATGCACTTCTGCTGGTTGCCACCCGAGAGCTCGACGATCTTCTTATCTCGGTTGGGCGTACGGACGCGGAACTGCTTGATGCTCTCTTCCGCGAGCTCAACCTCCGCCTTCTCGTCAACGATGCCGAACTTGTTGGAATGCTGGTCGAGCATAGAGATGTTGATGTTGTCGGCAATGCTCAGGTTGGCAAGGATTCCCTGCTCCTTACGGTCTTCGGGAACCATCGCGATGCCGTGGTCGAGCGCCTCCTTGGGCGAACGGTTGGTGATCTTCTCTCCGTTGAGATAGATCTCGCCGGCCTTCATGCGGTCGGCGCCAACGATGGCGCGCATGACCTCGGTGCGGCCCGCGCCAACGAGGCCGGAGAAGCCAAGCACCTCGCCGCGGCGAAGCTGGAAGGAAACCGGCTTGACGTAGTCGGACTCAAGGTCGCGCACGTCGAGCAGAATCTCGCCGATCTCTTTGTTCTTGTCGAGGTTCTTGTAGACGTCACCGAGGTCACGGCCGACCATCATCTTGATGATCTCCTGCTCGGGAACCTCACTCGTCACTACCGTGTCGACATAGGTGCCGTCCTTGAAGATGGCGATCTTGTCGGTGATACGCTGAAGCTCGCTCATACGGTGCGAGACGTAGATGACGATCTTGCCCTCGGCCTTGAGGCGCTCGATGACCTTGAAGAGGGCTTCAATCTCCTCGTCGGCAAGCGAGGCCGTGGGCTCGTCAAAGCAGATGACCCTGAGATTGTCACGGCTGCATGCCTTCATGATCTCGACCATCTGCTGATGGGCGACGTTGAGGTCCTTGACCTTCGTCGTTGCCTTGATGGACATGCCAAACTGGTCGATGATCTCTTGGGCCATCTCGTTGGCCTTACGGGTATCGATCACCCCCAGCTTGTTCGCAGGCATGCGTCCCAGGAAGATGTTCTCGGCCACGCTCAGCTCAAGGAGAATCTGCCTCTCCTGATAGATCACGCTGATGCCGGCCTCGATTGCCTCGTGGGGCGTCTTGAAGTGAGCCTCCTCGCCGTCAAGGAGGTACTTGCCCTCAGTCGGTTGGTAGTCTCCGTTCAAGGTTTTCAGAAGCGTCGACTTGCCCGCGCCGTTTTCTCCAAGAAACGCGAGGACCTCGCCGCCCTGGGCCTTGAACGAGATGTTGTCCAGCGCTTTCACGCCAGGAAAATACTTTGAGATGCCTTGAAACTCAAGCGTGTGTACCACGTGAAATCCCTCCTCCTTCCCAATGACAGCGGGAACTATAACAGGAGGAAAATTTCTTTAGTTCGCAAGTGATTTCCGTTAACCGTTCACCGAGAATGTCAAATGTTTTTCTTGACATATTGTTTTAGTGGTTATATGCGATTTACCACGTCTTTTACCTAG
>CAJOKK010000123.1 GCA_905235165.1 uncultured Atopobiaceae bacterium
CTGGTGCTGGTGTCCGGGCCATCCTTCTTTGCGTCTATGCGCTGCTTTATAAGGGCAGTTACAAATCCTGACATGTATCCAGACCTCCAAGTCTTGCCACAGCTGAGCTACTTGTAATGCCACATACGACGCTGTCGCGTAAGAAGGTGCGCTTGACAAACAAATAGTTAAATTAACGACAACGTCTTTCTACAATCCTAGCACTACCGTTTACCGATGTAAGGAGTAGAAAGAGATGGCATCAACAATCAATAATGCAAATTAAATAGCTGTTAAAATGCCTGAAAGCTGTCGAGATCTGTAAATAGTACGGCATGGATTTAACCGATAAACGTATCTCTATCGTCAGTGGGTGGAGCGCAAGGAAGCTCGCCGGGATTCCAGGCACGGACGGATTAGTTCCTCAACAAGATTGGCGAATTCGAGTACGATGCGCTTGACATGCCGAAAGGCAAAGAATCCGAACGTTGCGTGGAGTAGAGAACATCTCTTGCCTCTTGCTGTATGAAGAGACCGATTAAGTACCCGCTTCTCTCACATGGCGGTGCCGCTGCCGCAAAGTTGTAAACAGAAGGGCTTGTTTCTCCAACTTACCGGCACTGCTGCCGCATAGTTGTAATTACGGGGCCCTATTTCTCCAACTTACCGGCACCGCTGCCGCAAAGTTGTAATTACGAGGCCCTATTTCTCCAACTTAGCGGCACTGCTGCCGCAAAGTTGTGAATGTTGGGGCCATTTTCTCCAACTTACCGGCAGTGGTGCCGCAAAGTTGGAGTTACGGGACCCTGTTTCTCCAACTTAGTGACATCGGCTTCGTAAAAGTGTGTGACCCATCGTGCGGGATAGCGACATCGGCGCGTTCCCGTTTCGCGGACTTGGACGGCCCGGGACATCAAAGTCCGCGAAACGGGGCTCGTTTTCGCGGACTTGACCGGCCGCAGACATCGAAGTCCGCGAAACAGGGGTCACTTTCGCGGACTTGGGTGGCCCGGGACCCTCAAGTCCGCAATACTGGCCTGGCTTTGATGGACTTGGGAGGCTGTGGACGTCGAAGTCCGCCATTCTGGCGATTGATGCAGGCTGTCGACAAGTATCAGAAAGGAAGGAAAAGCCTGGCAGACCATCAGTCAGCCAGGCTTTCCAGTTTCACCAAAAGTGTGGAGACTAACGCACCTTGGTCGGGTCCGTGGAGTCTTCCGAGACGCCGGCATTCTCGGCAGCGGTCACCTTTGCACCCTTCAGGTTGGCGCCGGTTTCGTCGTTGTCCGCAACGTCGCTGGAGACCTTCGTGTCGAACGTCACGTTACACGCGACATAGCCCTTCGTGAAGATAGCGCCTGTCTCCTCGCCGTCGGTCATGGAATAGGACTGGAACGCCCAGCCGTCGTCGATCAACTCCTGGCTGGTCTTGCCGACCATCGCATCAAGCTGCCCCTGGGTGGGCACTTCTGCGGTGAGGTCGTCCACGCTCACGATCTCCAGGCCGCCGATGATCTCGAGCAGCTTGGCCTCGTAGTCATCGGCCGAGAAGTCGAGCTCGCTGGTCTTGGCCTGGATGCCGTCTTCTGACTTGGCAACGACGCGGAAAAGCGAATCGCCCGCCTTGAACGCGACGATGTAATACGCGTCATCCCAACCCGAAGCAACGTCCTCGGTCTTGACCGACAGGGCATCGCCCAAGGTCTTCCAGCTTGACGTGTCCACGGTGGAGACGGTGGCCGTACCGGCCCCCAAGCCGCTTTCGCTCTCGGTCTGCTGGCCACCGCATGCGCTCAACAGTCCCAATGCGAGTACCATGCCGAAAGCAAGCGTGGCGAGCTTCAGTGCCCTTCCGTTATGCGAGACCGGTTTTCTGAGACTCATGGCAACCCTCCTGTCCGAGTCCAACCATCCTGCCCCTATGATATGCGCAGGCCCCCGAAAAAGTGGCTGACCTCGTAATTTTGTCTTGGAAGCTGGATTTGAACCAACGACCTTCGGATTATGAGTGCGTGAAGATGACCCGACAGCGCATGACTCGAAATGACAGGAGGGCCTTCACTTGATGGGGCGTGATGGGCCAATGTCCGTCATGCATGTTGTTTACGGTTTCGAGATACAAAAACAGGCCCCGAGGGGCCTGCGAATAGTTGGTCGCGGGGGCTGGATTTGAACCAACGACCTCCGGGTTATGAGCCCGGCGAGCTACCAGACTGCTCCACCCCGCAATGTCTGGTGCGCCTTAGCGCGATAAAAGACTATACGGCCTTCCCAAGTTCTTGTCAAATCCCAGTGTGCGCTTCTCGGTAAATTCACAACAGGGGTCTTCTCACCGTGCGTACCTGCGCTTGCTCCTTTCATCCTAGCGTTAACGTTGGTCCGCGTTCTACCTGTGCTTCTCTGCCATACAATGGCCCAAAGCGATGAAAGGGGCAGTGATGCAGTATCGAAGCGACCGCTACGGCAACGACATCTCGATTCTTGGTTACGGATGCATGCGCTTCACGCGCAAGGGCACGGGTCTCGATTTCGATAAGGCCGAGCGCGAGCTGCTGCGTGCCGTCGAGCTGGGTGTGAACTACTTCGACACCGCTTATATCTACCCCGGATCCGAGGAGCTGCTGGGCAAGGTCCTCGCCAAGAACAACCTTCGCGACCAAGTGAACATCGCCACCAAGCTCCCGCAGTATTTGGTCAAGTCTGCCTCCGCCATTGATCGCTACTTCGATGAGGAGCTGCGTCGCCTGCAAACCGACCACATCGACTACTACCTCATGCACATGGTGACTGACGTGGCCCAGTGGGAACACCTGCAGACCCTGGGCATCGAGAGCTGGATTGCTCAGAAGAAGGCCTCGGGTGCCATCCGCCAAGTCGGCTTTTCCTACCACGGCGGCACCGAGGGCTTCCTCAAGGTGCTCGCCGCCTACGACTGGGACTTCTGCCAGATTCAGTACAACTACCTGGACGAGCACACGCAAGCTGGTCGCACGGGCCTTGAGGCGGCAGCTAAGAAGAACATCCCCGTCATCATCATGGAGCCCCTACGCGGCGGCAAGTTGGTCGAGCTGCTTCCCGAGAAGGGCAAGCGCCTCATCGCCGAAGGCGCGCACGGCTGGAGCCCTGCCGAGCTGGCCTTCCGCTGGCTGTGGGACCAGCCTCAGGTGACCTGCGTGCTCAGTGGCATGAATTCGCTTGAGATGGTGGAGGAGAACTGCCGCGTCGCCAGCGAGGTCGAGGCGGGCTCCTTCACCGAGCAAGACTTTGCCCTCATCGCGGGCGTGCGCGATGCCATCAACGAGCGCGTCAGGGTGGGTTGCACCGGCTGCGGCTACTGCATGCCTTGCCCTAAGGGCGTGGACATCCCGGCGCTCTTCCGCTGTTGGAACGAGATGTACACCGAGGGGAAGAAGGCGGGACGTGGCGAGTATTGGCAGACGGTCACGCTGCGCAAAGACCCCGCCTTTGCGCGCCAGTGCGTGCGCTGCGGGGCCTGTGAGTCCCATTGTCCGCAAGCGCTGCCCATTCGCGAGCTGCTGCGTCAAGCCGACCGAGAGCTGCGTCCGCTTCCCTGGCGCATCGCCGGCGACGTCGCGCGCCACTATACCGTCCGCCATCGCTAGGGGACAAGGGCCGCGAAGACTGAAGGCCACGTTCTTCTCGCTAGATCATTCCCAATACAAGGGCGACCATGCAGCAGATGGTGGCCACGCTCACCATGTTCGCGCCGTACCAGGCGGCGATTGAGCCTATCAGCAGGGCAGCGACGCCCGCCAGTGGCGTCTCGCATGTCTCCACAATGGCGGGGAAAGTCATGACCGCCAGCGTCACGTAGGGCACGTAGTGCAAAAACGAATGCACGAAGCGATTCTTGATCGGCTTTCTGATGAGCGTCAGCGGAAGCAAGCGAATCGAAATGATGGTTAGGCCCATGACTATGATGGAGCCCCAGATGCTAGGATGCATCTTCCACCTCCTCACGTTCAACCGGTCGCACGATTGCTGCGACGGAGGCGATGATGACGGTCAGGACGATGGTCCGCGTGCTGTCAGGTAGGGCGGCTGTCCAGGGGATGACGCGACTCGTGAGGTAGCTTGCCGCAAAGCTGGCGATGACGCAGGCGCGCACTATGCGGTCCTTGCGTGCCGCCGGCATGATCACGGCGAGAAACATGCCAAACAGCGAAACCGAAAGAGCCGTTACCACGCGATCGGGCAGCAGGTTCCCCGCGATGACACCCGCCGAGGTGCCAAAGCACCATAGGGGGATGGAGGCGAGCATGGCCCCGTATTGATAGGCCGGCTCGACGAAGCCGCCGCGCGCGATGGCCAGGCCGAAGATCTCGTCGGTCACGCCAAGGCCCACACCGATGCGGTGGATGAAGGCCGTATCGGGGCTGAAGCGCTCGGCAAGGGCCGTGCTCATGAGCAGGTAGCGGGCGTTGGTGACGATGCTGCCAATGATGATTCCGAGGTAGGACGCCTGCGCCGCAATGAACATGAAGCCTGCATACTCGCCGGCGGAGGCCACGCATAGAAGGCTCGCCATGAAGCCCTGCACGGCATTCAGCCCCGCCTCCTTCGCGGCGATGCC
>CAJOKK010000124.1 GCA_905235165.1 uncultured Atopobiaceae bacterium
GCGCAGGCGCGGCGGGAGCGAGGACTTGTCCGAGCGAGCGAAGCGAGCGAGTCCCGCAGCTGCCGCGCCGTAGCGACGAGCGTCCTTGCCGCAGAGTTCGCGCGAGGCCTGCCGCCCCGCGCCGCCCGCCCATATCAAAAGTGAAATGAGTCAAAAAGGACTACGGTAAGTGACTCACTCGCTAGCGTTTGCGATGCGGACGAGGGTGGGTGAGCTTCTCGATACAGAGGGCCAGCTCGCCGAGGTACATCAGCTCGCGGTAGTCGCTCACCCAGCGTAGCTCGGGCACGTATGCCATCGGGATGGTGCGACACAGCCATTCGCGCAGCTCATCCATGTTGCGCACGAGGGGCGAAGCCACATAGACGGCGTCGGGCGCAACCGTGCAGAGGCTCGCGCAGAGGTAGTTGGCCACGATTTCGGTCATGCCCTCGTAGGTCCAGACCATCTCGTAAGGGTCTCCCGAGAAGCCCATGAGCCAGGCAACCGGCTCCATCTCGCCTGCGTAATTCTGACGGCCCTTGCAGAGGTGGCCGTCGCAGACGATGCCCTCGCCACAGGGAATCATGCCGGTACGCTGGATGTGGAAGACAATCGTATCAAACTCGTCTTGGCTCACGTAGGCGCCCATCGCCGCGGCATTGGCGTCGTTATCCATGAAGACCTTGATGCCATAGCGACGCTCGAGCTCGCGGCCTAGGTCGTAGTCGCGCACGTCGGCTGCGGGCATAGAAACCGACTCGCGGTTGATGATGCCCGGCATGGCGATACCCACGGCGTCAAGCTCCTGCACGGCAACACCGTCGACCTTGACCGTGGCAAGCACGTCCTGCACGTCACGAAGGTTGACGTGCTTCTTGTAGACCATGCCGTCGGCGGCCACTCCCCCACCCGCGAAGACGCGGTAGCCGATGACCGAGGTGTCCTGGCGCTGGATCACCGAGATGACCATGACGTCCTTCTCGGTATCAATCGGTCGCACCACCTTGAGCTCGGTGCCCGCCGGCGTCTGGCCCACGCCCTCGTGAAGGGCGTCGCGCAGCATGGTAAGCGTGGCATCGAAGTCAAAGCGCGAGAAGACCTCGCCGGGAATCTCGATGACGGTCGCGTTGGGATAGGCGTCTTGCGCGTCTTTGCGGCGGCCGCCCAACTGCGGGGTCACCATGACCACGTCGTAGACATCGGGCCGCTTGACGGCGATGTCCAGCGGCATGGCCGTGAACTCGTAGTTCAGTGAAAGCGACTCCGCCAGGTCGTTCAGGCGGCGCGCGTAGCTCGTGGCCGTGATGCCGGGCAGGCAGCACAGCAGCACGCGCATGACCCCGCGCATGGAGGTGTGCGCAAGGGCGTCGGTCATCTCGAAGAAGAGCTCCTGGGCGTGCAGCTCGTCGTTGAGCTCAAAGCGCACGCGAAAGAGCGGGGCGCCGTCGATCTTGCGAACGATCTTCATCTCGACGACCTCGGGGTCGCCGCCCTCCTGCGGGAAGAAGGTAACCTGGCCGAACATGGTAGCCGTTGCCAGGCCGATGTGCTCGTTATCCTTCCAGGTGATGGCACAGCCCTCGATACGCTGCGAGAGCACCCACTCGCGGTAACGGCTGCCAACCTCGTCCACGCCGATCCAGGACTCCTGGCAGTAGGGCATGTGGCGATGGACCTTGCCGTCGGGCAACTCACCAAGGCGCACGATTTGGTTGTAAAGAACGCAGTGGCGCCGGTCGCGAATCATGATGTCGTCGTGGTAATGGCCGGCGTACCACATCTTGAGGCGGTCGCGATCAAGCGCCTCGTCAACACGCTGCAGGTAGCCCGAGATGGCGTCGTTCTCCATACGGTTCTTGTCAAAGTGGCGCGCCATGGCAAAGCGCCGCAGGCCACGCGGGACCTCGTGCGTGAAGACGTAGTCTACGGAGAAGCCCACGCGCTCGAGGTTGGCCCAGCCCTCGGCCATTTCCTGCTCGCCGGGCATCTCGCGCGGCCACCAGCTCACACCAGCCACGCGCGAGGAGCGGTCGTGCGACGGCGCGCCGCCCATGCAGAACCAGCGGCCGTAGGAGCCCATCTCGTAGACCTGGCCACGCAGCAGGTGGATGACGTTCTTCGTTCCCGGGACGACCGCCACCTTGCCGCCGTGCCAGACGGTCGTGGGGAAGGTGTCGAGAAGGTCGTAGTTCTCGTGGTTACCGTCAACGAAGAGCGTGGTCCAGGGACGACTGTCGAGCCAGTCGATGAAGAACTTCTCCTCAAGGGTGATGGGGTTGTTCCACACCAGGCCGAAGTCGCCGCAAATCACGAGGTAGTCGCTGCGATGCAGGCCCAATCCCTCGGGCCAGCGATCGGGGGTCAGCTTGCCGATGTCAAGCCATCCATGGATGTCGCCTGTGACAAAAACCGGCATGCGTTCGTTCCTCCCTGCGAGGACCGGCCAAGGTGCTCAGAGTTGTGGGGTACGGCGGGAATATGCATGCGCCACGTTAGCAGGTGGCGACGGGGGCGGTCAATGCGGGCAGGCAGATTGGGCGCGGGGCGGAGCGGGCAGGGCTAGGCCTCGGGGGCGTGGAGCAGGCCGAGCTTGTGATGGCGACGGCAGACCGAGGTGTAGCTGTCGTTGCCGCCAAGCTGGACCTGGCTGCCCTCGGTGACCATCTCGCCGTTCTCGTCGATGCGGGCCACGCAGGTTGCCGCACGACCGCACCAGCAGACCGTCTTGACCTCCTCGATCCGGTCGGCCCAGGCGAGCAGCCAGAGCGAGCCCTCAAAGAGGTTGCGCTGGAAGTCGGTGCGCAAGCCGTAGCAGATCACGGGTACGTCGTAGACGTCAACGATGTCAGAGAGGAAGGCCACCTGCTCTTTGGTGCAGAACTGCGCCTCGTCAACGATCACGCAGTCGTAGGAGCAAATCTCTTCTTGGGTCATGCCCATCAGGCGCTCAACCGAGATGCAGGGGCGCGTCAGGCCGATGCGCGAGACGATCAGGCCCTCGCCGTCGCGATTGTCGAGCGCCGGCTTGGCGAGAAGGGCGCGCTGGCCCTTCTCCAGATAGTTGTAGGCAACCATGAGGGCGTTTGCCGTCTTGGAGCTCCCCATGGAGCCATAGCGGAAGAAGAGCTTTGCCATCGTGTGGGCCTTTCGAAGACGGGTGAATACGTGGTTGGGGCGAAGGACGTTGGCCGTGGCGGGGACGCTAGCCCTTGTGGTCGTCCTTCTCGCGATAGAGCTGGAAGGACATGCGGCCAAAGGCAACGGCGCCCCAGGCGCAGGCGAGGGCGCGCGTAACCGTGAGAAGGTAGTAGGTCGTCGCGCCGACCTGATCCATGAGCTGCGCCGCGCGCTCGGGCGTGAGCATCTCTCGCACGGCGTCGACGGCGTAGCCCGCGCACATCAGGGAGCAGAAGGCATACATGACCAAACGGGCCTCCCTGCTTTGTATGAAGTCGTTCCAGCTGCTTCCGTTGTTGCTCATGTCATCCCCTCGGATATGGCCACGTTGGCCGCGCGGACGTGCAGAGGCGCGTAGCGTGGCGCTGCACCATGCTAGCATTGAGCCGAGAGTGAGAGGAGCAGAGCCATGGGACGAATTGTTTTTCTCGACGTTGACGGTACCTTGATTGACTACGAAGGACACTGTCCTGACTCGGCGCGGCGAGCCGTTGAGCTCGCGCGCGCGGCGGGCAACCGGGTGTACCTGTGCACCGGCTGCTCGAAGGCGGAGCTGGGCGAGCGCGACCTGCCCGAGGTGGATGGGCTGATTGGCGCGAACGGCGGCTACGTTGAGGACGCTGGCCAGGTGGTGCTGCACCGGGGGCTGTCCGCTGACGAGACGCGGCGGATCGTGGACTGGTGCGAAGCGCGCGGGCTCGGGCTCTATCTCGAGGCGAACAGCGGGCTCTACTGCAACGAGCTCTTTGTTGAGCAGGCGCCGGAGGTCATGCGGCGCTACGCGATGGGCAAGGGCGCGTCGGAGGTCGAGGCGGCGGAGGCGAGCGACAACTTTGTCTCGATCATGCAGCGCGTGAGCGGCGAGGAGCTGTATCGCGACGACGTGAACAAGATCAGCTTCATCCTGTCGAGCTACCAGGACCATCTGGACAGCAAGGCGGAGTTTGGCGAGCTTGAGGCGAATACCTGGGGCGGCCGTGGCGAGCAGGCACTCTTTGGCGACCTTGGACCCACGGGGATCACGAAGCGCTCGGCCGTCGAGACGCTGCTTGCGCATTTGGGAGCGACGCGCGACGAGGCCATTGGCTTTGGCGACGCGAAGATTGATCTGTCGATGTTTGAGGCCTGTGGCTACAACGTTGCGATGGGAAACGGCGGACCGGAGATTCGCGCAGCGGCTGACTACGTGACGGGCGACGTGTGCGAGAACGGCCTGTGGGACGCCTTCGAACGGCTGGGCCTGCTGGAGTAAGGCGCGCGAGTGAGTCAGTTACCGTAGTCCTTTTTGACTCATTCCCGAGGGGCGGCGGGCAGCCCTGCGCGAACTCTGCGGCAAGGACGTTCGTCGCTTCGGCG
>CAJOKK010000125.1 GCA_905235165.1 uncultured Atopobiaceae bacterium
CGAATGTTCCGGTGTGGAAAATCCGAATGTTCCGGTGTGGAAAATCCGAATGTTCCGGTGTGGAAAATCCGAATGTTCCGGTGTGGAAAATCCGAATGTCTCGGTGTGGAAAATCCGAATGTCTTGGTGCGGAAAATCCGAATGCCTCGGTGTGGAAAATCCGAATGGCAGGGCTGGCGGCTCCCGTCTTGCAGGGCCTCAGCTCACGACGCTGGCATGGTAGCCCGCGTCCTCGACAGCCTGCACGAGCAGATCATCGGAGGTAACGAGACCGGCCTCCATCGTAGCCGTGCCCTCATCGAGGCTCACGTGCACCTCATGGCCACCGGCCTTCTCGAGCGCCTCCGTCACGTGCGCCACGCAATGCTCGCACATCATGCCCTCGACCTTCAGCTCCACCCTACGCATCGCGTCCTCCTTCGATTGCACTCGCTCGTCAGCGACCACTTCCTTCTCGCCTGCTATCACATCTGCGCCCGAGGGCTTCCAGGCGCGCAGGCGCAGGGCATTGCTCACAACGAAGACCGAGGAGAAGCCCATGGCCGCCGCGCCGATCATGGGATTGAGCGTGATGCCCCAGGGGGCGAGCACGCCCATGGCGACCGGAATGCAGATGGCGTTGTAGAAGAGGGCCCAGAAGAGGTTCTGGCGGATGTTTCGCATGGTGGCGCGCGAGAGCTCGATGGCCGTCGGCACGTCGCAGAGGTCGGAGCGCATGAGCACGATGTCGGCGGAGCTGATGGCGATGTCGGTGCCGGCACCGATGGCGATGCCCACATCGGCACGGGCAAGCGCCGGCGCGTCGTTGATGCCGTCACCTACCATGGCTACCTGCTCAGATGCATCCTGCAAGGCACGTATGTGGCGCTCCTTCTCGTCGGGCAGCACGCCGGCAATCACCTCGTTGATACCCACGATCCGCGCGACCGCCTTTGCCGTCGTCTCGTTGTCACCAGTGAGAAGAACCACCTTCACGCCCATCGACCCCAGGCGCCTGACGGCTTCTGCACTCGTCGGCTTGACCGGGTCGCTCACGGCGAGAAGGCCGAGCGCACGGCCGTCCGCCGCCACGAAGATGACGGTCTTTCCCTGGGCGGCGAGCTCACTGGCCCGCTCGGAGAGCTCCGAGATGTCCACGCCACCTCGCTCCATGAGCCTCGCATTACCCGCAAGGGTGACCCGTCCATCAAGCGCCGCTACCAGCCCCGCGCCCGCGATCTGCTCGAAGTCGACCACTTCGACCTTATCGGGCACACCGGCCAGCTCCTCGTCCACGTAGGCGCAGACCGCCGAGGCCAGGGCATGCTCGCTCTTGCGCTCAAGCACGCCTGCCGCCAGAAGCAGGTCGTTCTTGTCCACATTGGGGGCAAGCACGACATCGGTCACGCGCGGAGCGCCCTCGGTGACGGTACCAGTCTTGTCGAGCACCACCGTCGTGAGCGAGCAGGCACGCTCAAGCGACTCGGCATCCTTGATGAGGATGCCCGACGCGGCGCCGCGCCCCGTGCCCACCATGATGGCGGTGGGCGTGGCGAGGCCGAGCGCACAGGGACAGCTGATGACCAGAACCGAGATGGCATGCGTGAGCGCGGCGGCGATGTCGTGCGCCAGGAGCAGCCAGCCCAGCAGGGTGATGGTCGCGATAAGAAGGACGGCCGGCACGAAGACGCTTGCGATCTTGTCGGCTAGACGCTCGATGGGAGCCTTGGAACTTGTGGCCTCGTCCACGAGGCGCACGATCTGCGCGAGCGCGGTGTCGTCTCCCACCGCGCGAGCTTCCATCACGAACCAGCCGCGCGTGCTGAGCGTGGCTCCCGTCACGGTGTCGCCTATGCCCTTCTCAACCGCAAGCGGCTCGCCGGTCAGCGCGCTCTCGTCGATGAGCGCCGAGCCTTCCACGACGACGCCGTCAACCGGCACCGACTCCCCCGCCCGCACGACGAGCCTGTCTCCCAAAGACAGCTCCTCGGTGGGCACGACCTGCTCCTTGCCATCGCGCAGCAGCGTCGCCGTCTGGGGAGCGAGGTCCATGAGCTGCGTGATCGCATCGGTCGTGCGGCCCTTTGCGCGCGCCTCGAAGAACTTGCCGAGCGTGATGAGGGTCAAGATCATGCCCGCGGAATCGTAGTAGAGCCCGTGCATCGCCTCATGCGCGGCGGCCATGTCCATGCGGCCAAAGGCCCAGGCCATCGCATAGGTGTTGATGAGGGAGAAGACGAAGCTCGCGGCGGAGCCGATGGCGATGAGCGAGTCCATGTTCGGCGCGCGGTGCGCGAGCGCGCGAAAGCCGCTCAGGAAGTAGCGACGATTGACAAAGAGGATGGGGACACAGAGCAAAAGCTGCGTGAGCGCCGCGGCCATCATGTTGTCCATGCCGCCGAGGCCGGGTAGCTCCGGCCAGCCGAACATCGGCCCCATGGCGAGGTAGAAGAGGGGCACGGAGAAGATCGCCGAGACGATGAGCTGTTGGCGCTTCTGCTCGATGTCCTGCTCGGCAACGGATTTCGTGGCGGGCGGCTGGCTTGCAGGCGCAGGTGAGGCAGCGTTTTTCTCGCGACGGTCACGCGGCGCGGCACCGTAGCCGGCGTCCTCGATGGCGCTCACGACCGCATCGATCGTCTCTGGCGCGCCATCGTAATCCACATCCAGGCGATTCGTGAGCAGGTTGACGTCGGCCTCGCTCACGCCCGCGCAGGAACTCGCGGCCTTGCTCACGCGCGCCGCGCAAGCCGCGCAGGTCATACCCGTGATGTCAAAGGTTTGCCTCATGCGCCGCCCCTTGTGTTACTCCTCAGCCGCCTCGTCCTTCTCGTCATCCTCAGCCGCCTCGCCCTTCTCGTCATTCTCGGGCACGACGGCCTTCTCGTCATCCTCGGGCACGACGGCCTTTTCGTCATCCTCGGGCATGACGGCCTCATCCACTTCGACTACCTCGGCCTCCGCGTCCTCAGCAGCCTCGAGCGCTGCGGCCTTTTCTGCCTCGGCAACCTCGGCCGCCTCCTTGAACTTGGCCTTCATGGTCGGGTTCTTGTAGGTGAGCTTGCGGATGGTCAGACCCTCGGCCTTGTCGTTGGCCAGGCGCAGCTGACGCTCCGACGAAGTGAGGTTAGCCTTGACCTTCTCGAGATGCTTGATGGTCGTATCGATCTCGTCGATGGCGGCCTGGAACTTGCGGCTCGCGGCCTGGTAGTTCTTCCCGAACTTGTCCTTGAAGTCCTCCATGGCCTCTTCGAAGTGCGTGATGTCGATGTTCTGCTGACGCACCTCGGCCAGCTCGCGACGCGCCTCGATGCTGTTGAGCGCGGCGTTGCGCAGGATCGAGATCATGGGAACGAAGAGCTGCGGACGAATGACGTACATCTTGTCGAAGGCGTAGCTCACGTCCACGATGCCCGCGTTGTAGAGCTCGCTTTCCGGCTCGAGCATGGAGACGAGCACCGCGTACTCGCAGTGCTTGTTGTGGCGGTCTTGGTCGAGCTTCTTGAAGAAGTCCTCGTTTTTGTGGTGACGGGTGGAGGTCTCCTCCTCGGTCTTCATCTCGAACATGATGGAGAGCACCTCGGCGCCGCTCTCGTCGACCTCGCGGTAGATGAAGTCGCCCTTTGAACCGCCAACCACCTCGTTGTCCTTATGGAAGTCGGCGTTGCGGAAGGCCGTGGAACGCCAGCGGTTGAACTCGTTTTCGCAGTGCTGCTCAAGCGACTCGCCGATGAGCTTGGTGGTGAGACGAACGCGCTGGTCGCGCAGGCGGGCGATCTCGTCCTCCTTATCGCGGAGCTGCTGGTCTTTGTAGGCAACCTGCTCGGCGAGGCGGGCGTTGAATACCTCTTCTGCCTGCTTGCGTTCGCTTTGCGCCTGACGAAGCTGGCCCTCGACCTCCATCACGCGCTGCTGCGACGAGGCCGTCGCCTGGGCAACGGCCAGCTCGCGCTCGGCCTTGGCCTGCTCGCCCTGGGTCGCGAGCTGCTGCTCGAGGGCCGCGACCTTGGCCGCACTCTCGGCCTTAGCCAGCTCACGCTCTGCCTTGGCCTGCTCGCCCTGGGCAGCAAGCTTCTGCTCGAGGACCGCCAGCTGCGCTGCGTTTTCGGCCTTGGTCTGCTCAGCGAGAACCGCGAGCTTCTGCTCAAGCTCCGCAATCTTCGCGTCACGCTCAGCCAGGGCCTTCTCCCCCTCGGCACGGGCACGCACCTCGGCCGCCTCGACGGCGCTGCTACGCTCGGCGCGCATGAGCTTCTCGCGCTCCTCGAGGTCGTGTGCGAACTCGGCATCGCGAACCTGCTTGACGATCTGCGCGTAACCGCTCTCGTCCACCGTGAAGACCTCGCCGCAATGCGGGCACCTAATCTGGCTCAAGGCGTTTCCTTCCTCCTGTTTTTGTTCCCCTCAAGGATACCGCGCAATGGATTCGAGAAGAACGAACAGCGGATGCCGAACGCGAGGACGTGTTTGCTTGGGAAGGCTGCGAAGCGGATTGACTAACTACTT
>CAJOKK010000126.1 GCA_905235165.1 uncultured Atopobiaceae bacterium
GTGGAGATGAAGGGGTTCGAACCCTCGGCCTCAGCGTTGCGAACGCTGCGCTCTCCCAGCTGAGCTACATCCCCGTGTGTGAACGCGCAAGCAATTGTGGCAGTACATTGCTTTTGTGTCAACTTCTTTTTATCGAAGAACCACACAAGCAGCTAGATTTTCTCAGCTGGCGCTGGTGCATACTAGTGTTTGAGAAACAAATGAGGAGGAGATAGATGGACCTTTCTATGGCTGCCTATGAGCGTTGCGAGCTTTGTCCGCGTCGTTGTGGAGCTCGTCGTTCAAACGGGGCGGTGGGCGCTTGTGGCGCTTCGTCGACCTTGCGCGTCGCTCGTGCGGCCCTGCACTTTTGGGAAGAACCGCCCATCTCGGGGGAGAGCGGTTCGGGAACCATCTTCTTCTCGGGCTGTCCGCTGCGCTGCGTTTTCTGTCAAAACCACGAGATCTCGCATGAGGGCTTTGGCCTTGCGGTAGACACGTCGCGTCTGGCACAGATGATGCTTGAACTCGAAGGCCAAGGGGCGCTTAACGTGAACCTCGTGACGCCCATGCACTTTGCCCCGCACGTCGTTGAGGCAGTTCAGCTCGCTCGCGAGAAGGGCTTGACGCTTCCCATCGTCTGCAATACCTCGGGTTATGAGCGTCCTGAGCTCGTCCAGGCCCTCTCTGACGTCGTGGACGTATGGCTGACGGACTACAAGTACCACTCGAGCGACCTTGCCCATGAGCTCTCGGCGGCGCGAGACTATCCGGCAGTTGCCCATGAGTCGCTTGCGGTGATGGTCGAGGCCCTGCGCGCTCGTGGTGGCCGTCTGCTCGACCCCGATGGCGAGGACGGGCTTCCGGGAAGGATGCGCCAGGGCATCGTCGTTCGTCACCTGGTGCTTCCGGGGCACGCCGACGATTCCTGCGCCGTCCTCGATGACGTCTGGTCGCTTTGCCATAACGAGGTCGACCTCTCCGTCATGAACCAGTACACGCCTAACGAGGCTTGTCGTGCGCAGGGCGGTGAGCTCGCGCGATCTGTGACAGAGGAGGAATACGAGCTCGTTTTGGACCACGCCGACGAGCTCGGTTTCGAGCGTCTGTGGTGGCAACAGGGCGGTACCGTCTCGGAGAGCTTCGTTCCTGCCTTTGATGCGACGGGCGTCGCCAGCGCCGACGAGCCTGGGTCGCTGCGCTAAACTAACCATACTGCCTACGTGGCAAAACATGACCATGTCCCGAAGCCTGTGCTTCGAAAAGATATCGAGGAGAACCCATGTCCACAGACGACGCGCCGCTCACCGATGAGGAGCGTGCCGAGCTTGAGGCCCTGCGTGCCGAGCGTGCCGAACGCGAAGCCCGTGAGCGCGCTCGCAAGGAGCGTGCCGAGCTCGCCTCGCTCAAGGCCGATCGCGAGCGTCACGAGCGAGAGCGCGCGCAGGACGAGCGCACCCGCGAGATCCGCGAGCGCAACGCCCGTCTCATGGAGCCTGATGACGACCTCAATATGCCTCTTGGCCAGAAGATCGTGCTTATCTCGCTGGCAGTGATCGTCCTTGTCGTCGTGCTTATGACGGTGTTCGGATAAGAGCCGTCGTATGGGTAGGCAGATGTCGGAACAGGCGAGCGCTAGCTTTGGAGAGGGACATATCGTCTCCGTTGACGCGGCAACGCTGCTGCGTGGATGCGTGCGCGTTGAGGACGAGCAGGGCGGCTGGAAGCGTCCCTGGCGCTTCTCTGCCGAGCAGGTCCGCATGATGGGCTCCTGCCAGTCTTGGCATCCCGGGCTCTATCGACAGATGGCCCGCTGCACCGCTGGCATCCGCCTCGAGTTCAATACCGACTCTACCGAGCTTGAGTTCGAGGTCATGCTCGACGCCGAGCCCACGGGTACGCGAGCGGTGCTCGACATGATCCGTCGCGACGAGGACGAGGCACTTGACGGCATAGCCGCCACCGTTGATGGTCGCTGGCTTTCTTGCGTGATGCCCGAGGAGCGCCAGGCAACGATCCATCTTGAGCTAGACGACCCCCAACAGGCACCGCTTCCGGGCCTCGTGATGCTGCCGGGCTTTGGCGAGATGCGCCGCGTGTGCATTTGGCTTCCCGCCCTGCGTGGCTGTGCCGTGCGAACCGTACGGGGAAACGGCACGACCATAGAGCCCGTTGAGCAGCGCAAGCAGCTTCTCGTCATTGGCGACTCCATATCCCAGGGCTACGTGACGGGCGACCCCTCAATCTCTTGGCCCGTCCAGCTTGCCAATCGCCTTGACCTCGACCTGGTGAACCAGGGCCTTGGCGGTTCGGTCTTCCAGCCGGGAACGCTCGTCGGGCTCGCCTCAAAGGTCGACCCTGCCCTCATCGTCGTTGCCTTGGGGGAGAACTACCGTTTTGAGACCTGCCGCCCGCGTCCTACGGCACGCGACATCCGCTCCTACTTCATGGAGGTCACGAGGCTGTGGGGAGAGATTCCCACCTACGTGTGCACGCCGCTGTGGCATGACGAGCGCCTCTCTCCCTCTCGGCGAACGAGCTGCTGGGAGCGGGTGCCCTCGATGATCGCCGCCAACGTTGCCGTTCATGACCAGATGGCCCTCGTGAACGGCCTCTGCCTGATGGACCACGACGCAAGGCTCATCACTGCCGACCGCGTGCATCCGAACACAGAGGGAAACGAGCAGATCGCCAAGCGGCTCATGATCTGCATGGGCCCGATAGGCGGAAACGATGAGCAGGCTCGCCGTGCCAGCGCTCAAGCCATCCTCAAGGATGCGCCGAGAAGTGCCTTCCCGCTCACCGAGGCCCTGTCACGTGGCCTTGGCCAGGTGCGCTACGCCCAGGACGACTGCGTTCTTATCAGCCTGAGCCATGACTTCGCCCTCGTGTGGGCGAAGGACCCCGAGCGCGGGGCGAGCGTTGCCACCCTTTTTAGCGACGCGAAGGCCTTCTCGATATCCTCTCCCCAGACGGCCGACGTGATTGAGCGCATGCTCGGACCTCAGGAGCGCAAGCCCTATCACCTCGCGATCTATCGACGTAAGTCCCTGTTGCGCGTGGCCGCCAAGAAGGATGTTCGCGTCTTGGACGAGACCTACGCCGACATCATCATGCGTCGCTACTCCTATCCCGAGTACATCTCTCCGGTTCACCTGCACGAGGCCCTTCGTCGCGGCGACTTCCTCGGTGGCTTTGACGGTCCAGACCTGGTGGGCTTTGTCGGTGAGCATCCTGGTGGCTCTATCGGCTACGTTGAGGTCTTTGAGCCCTACCGGCGTCAGGGCTGGGGCCGTGCACTCGAGGCAACGAAGATCAACCAAACCCTCCAGCGTGGTCAGACGCCCTGGTGCGAGGTCTATCCCGACAACGAGGCCTCCATCGCCCTGCAGCGCAAGCTCAGCCTGACGATCACGCCCGCCGAGGAGCAGCTCTACCTCGTCTTGAACCGATAGGCCCCTTCGCCCGCCCTGGAGCCAATGCTGTCCGCTCGCTGCGCTAGTATGGGGCGAGAAAGGCAGATGAAGGAGGTTCCTCCATGGAAAGCGGAATCAACAGGCTGGCCCCAAACGTGACGAATAAGCTGTCTGACAAGGTGATCGAGGCGGTCAGGCATCATCACAAGGGAGAGATGAGCGACCACGCCTGTAGCGATGAGGACATCCTTCGTCGAGACAAAGAGCATGACGCCGCGACGGTGCTTCGCCCCGCCTTCGTGCGCGATTGCGAGAAGATCCTGCACATGCCCCTCTACAACCGCCTTGTGGGAAAGACGCAGGTCTTCTCCTTTCGTGCTAATGACGACCTCTGCCGCCGTGGCCTGCATGTGCAGCTGGTGAGTCGTGTTGCCCGTGACATCGGTCGCGCCCTTGGCCTTAACCTCGACCTCATTGACGCCATCGCCCTGGGCCACGACATCGGCCACACCCCCTTCGGGCATGCGGGCGAGCACTACCTCAACAAGATCTACGAGCAGGAGACGGGCCGTCACTTCTTTCACAACGTGCAGAGCGTTCGCATGCTCGACGTGCTGGGCGGCAGGAATTTGAGCCTTCAGACGCTTGACGGGGTTCTTTGCCACAACGGTGAGTTTGAGCAGCGCGTCATCGAGATGGACCAGGGCAAGACCTTCTCCTCCTTTGATGCTGACGTCGAGCGCTGCTGGCAAGATGGCAATGAAGCCATCAAGGGGCTCAGGCCCATGACCTTGGAAGGTTGCTGCGTGCGCCTCGCCGACATCATTGCCTACGTGGGCAAGGATCGCCAAGACGCCATTCGTGCCGGCGTCTGCTCGGAGGACGACTTCGAGGACGGCCTGGGCGGTCGCTACAACGCATGGGCCCTCGGTGCCCTCGTGGCCGATATCGTGGAGAACAGCATCGGCAAGCCTCAGCTCCAGATGAGCGATGAGGCCTTCAGGGAGATGAGCCGCGCCAAGCGTGAGAACTACGAGAAGATCTACCTCTCCAAGGAGGTTGACGGCGACTTCTCT
>CAJOKK010000127.1 GCA_905235165.1 uncultured Atopobiaceae bacterium
TGGGCGATCCCGAAATTGACGTCGTTGAGATCTCGACGCCGCACTACACCCACTATGAGCTCATGAAGCAGGCGCTTCTCTCCGGCAAGCATGTTGTCTGCGACAAGCCCTTCGCGGAGACGGTCGAGCAGGCCGAGGAGCTCTTTGCCCTGGCCGCCGAGCGCGGCGTGACCGTGCAGTGCTACCAGAACCGTCGCTTTGACTCCGACTACCTCACCGCGCGTCAGGTCATGGCGTCGGGCAAGCTCGGGCGCGTGTTCGAGATCGTGACCCACTACGACTACTGGCGCGAGGCCTTCTTCCAGATGGCGCACGAGGCGCCCTACGAGCGCATGAACGGCATCGTGTATGGCCACGCCTGCCATTGCGTTGACCAGCTCATCGACTGGCTGGGTATCCCCGACCGCTGGCATGCTGAGGCGCGGCAGCTGGGCGGCGAGGGTCATCCCGACATGTACTTCGACTTCGACCTCTACTACGACGACGCCCAGATCAAGGCGACTGCTGCGGCAAACTACCTCTCGGCCATCCAGCGGCCGAGCTTTGAGGTCTACGGCGAGCGCGGTAGCTTTATCAAGGTGGAGAAGGACCAGCAGGAGCGCGACCTCAAGCACTTCTACCTACCCGCAGGCCACGACGACTTTGGCCTCGACACGCCCGAGCAGTGGGGCGTGCTGCGTTACTTTGATGACGACGGGCGCATGCACGAGGAGCGCGTAGAGACCGTGCGCAGCAGCTACAGCAGCTATTTTGAGGCGCTGTACGAAACCGTGACCAAGGGGGCCGAGCAGCTGGTGAAGCCCGAGGAGACCATCGCGCAGCTGCGGATTCTTGAGGACGCAACGCGCGAGCTCAGCTAGCGCACGGCTGACACGGCATTGCAGCCGAAATTTAGGCTGTCTGTCTTTTGGCAGCTCAGACGAGGTAACGGCGAAAGGAGCCAAGGTGAAACTGGGCATCGTGGGAACCGGAAAGATTGTCAACTTGATCGAGCCCACCATCAAGCAGCTCGGCATTGACGTGGCTGCGGTCTCGGGTACGCCGAGGAGCGTCGAGAAGGTCAACGAGTTTGCCGACAGCTTTGGCGCCGACGGTCGCTACACCGACTACCACGATCTTATCGCCGACCCACAGGTGGACACGGTCTACGTTGGCGTACCCAACTCCTTGCACTTCGAGGTGAGCGAGGCAGCCCTTCTCGCCGACAAGGACGTGATCTGCGAGAAGCCGCTTGCGGCAAACTTTGAGGCCTCCCAGCGCATGGCTGAGCTGGCCCGTTCGCGCGGACGCTTTCTGTGGGAAGCCGTCGTGACCACGCGCCAGCCCAACTTCAAGCTGGTGCGCGACGAACTCATTGCCAAGATTGGCACCATCAAGGCGGCGTCGATCAACTACAGCCAATACTCCAGCCGCTACGACGCCTTCCGCGAGGGCACCATCCTGCCGGCCTTTGACAAGAACATGGCCGGCGGCGCGATCATGGACCTGGGGCTGTACACGCTCACCTACACGCTGGCCCTGTTTGGCGAGCCGCGCGCCAGCCGCTATGTGGCGAACATTGATCACGGGGTCGACACGTCGGGCCTGATCGTGCTGGAGTACGACGGCTTCGTTGCCACCAACGTCTGCGCCAAGGACAGCTGGGGGCAGATTGGCTTTACCATTCAGGGAATTGACGGCTACCTCACGAGCGAGGCCGGCCCCAACGCGTGCGGAGCCGTGACGCTGCACCTTAACGACGGTAGCGAGCAGACCTACGATCGCTCGCTGGCGACGGTCTATGAGGGCGAGTTCAGCGAGTTCATCGCCCAGCAAGAGGCGGGCGACCTGGACAGTTGCTATCGCGACCTGGACCAGAGCCTGCTGGTAAGCCGCATTCAGAACACGATTCGTCGTGAAGCGGGTGTGGTCTTTCCCACAGACGTGGCATAATGCGAGCAGCCCATTTGTTTGAGCGCTGAAGGCGCTGCGAGCGGGCGGGCGACCGTTAGAAAATACGCAGTGCGGCTGGGCCTAGTAGGGCGCTGGTCGCACGAGCATGAGGAAGGGGTTCGAACGTGATTCGTTTTGGCATTCTGGGCGCCGGCAAGATCGCAAAGCGCTTTGCGGCAAGCCTTGAGCACGAGGAGGACGCCGAGCTGGTGGCCGTGAGCTGCCGATCTAGCGAGAAGGCCGCCGCATGGGTGGGCGTTGGCTCGGTGACCGCCGAGAAGGCGTACGCAGGCGAGGATGCGCACCGCGCCCTTATCGACGATCCCGACGTTGATGCCATCTACCTGGCCCTTCCCACCCAGCTTCACTTTCAGTGGGCCAAGGAGGCACTTGAGGCGGACAAGCCCGTGCTGTGCGAGAAGCCTGCCATGGTCAACGCCGAGCAGATGCGCGAGATCCTGAACATTTCTCGCGAGCGCGACGTGCTGTTCATGGAGGCCATGAAGCCGCGCTTTGTGTCGCTGTACCCGGCGGCGCTTGACGCCATCAAGAAGCTGGGCGAGATTGACCATATCGAGGTCTCGCTCTGCAACGACATGCTCTCTGACCTCATGGCCGAGCCGAGCTACCACCTGATGGGTGGTGAGGGCTCGGGCGCTCTTCTCGACTGCGGCACCTACTGTGCAAGCTGGATCGAGGAGCTGTGCCCCGGCGAGATCAAGGTACTGCGCGTCTCGAACTCGTTCATTGGCGATGCCGATATTAGCGACACGGCCTGGCTTGAGAGCGATGGCGTGACCGCGATTCTTGAGTGCTCCTTCACCAGCTCCAAGCCGCGTACGGCCACGATTGTGGGACGCGACGGCGGCGTTGTTGTGGTTGATGACCTGCATCGCCCGCAGAGCCTCACGATAACGTCCCCTGACGGCGTGAAGACCACGATGAGGTCGCCGTATGTGCATGACGACCTCTTTGGCGAGATTTACCACTTCTGCCAGCTGCTGCGCTTGGATAGGACCGAGTCGAGGCTCATGTCGCTTGGAGACTCCCTGCGCATTGCGGAGCTGCTGGACGCCATTCGCGAGTACTAGGCGCGCCGCTGGACTTGCTGCCGCTGCGCGGGTGTGGCTAGGAGAGCGCCGACTCAGGGATTGAGACCTGGCGATAGCCCACCCCGCAGCGGTCGAGCACCGAGCGCGAGATGGCCGCGCCTTCAGTGTCGTGGTACTTGTCGCTCAGGTAGACCACCTCGCCGATGCCCGCCTGCACCAGCATCTTCGAGCACTCCTGACAGGGGAAGAGCGTGACGTAGATGGTCGCGCCGGTTAGCTCCTTGAGGGACCCGCGGAAGTTGAGAATGGCGTTGGCCTCCGCGTGGATGACGTAGTTGTGCTTGTCGTTCAGCGGATTGTCCGTGGTCTCCCAGGGAAAGTCCTCGTCGTTGAGGCCCGTGGGCGTACCGTTATAACCTACCGAGAGAATGCGATGGTCGGTGCCGGCGATGCAGGCGCCGACCTGTGTATTTGGGTCCTTGCTGCGCAGCGCAGCAGCTACGGCCACCCGCATGAAGAACTCGTCCCAACTGATGACGTTATCGCGCTTGCCCGGCATGGCGAACCTCTCCCCTTGTACGTTACGTATGCTTGAAACGATTGTAGTGCGTGGGCAGAGGGTTGCCGGAAGTGAGTCAAAAAGGTCACCGGTAACTGACTCACAGGGGCCTGTGTTTTCCGGGCGTTACCCCAAGAAAAGGTGATCGACGAGAATCTTCAGTCCGATGAGGATGAGGATGACGCCGCCCGTGATTTGAGCGGGGCGCTGATAGCGCATGCCAAACTGGTTGCCAATGACAACGCCCGCAAGCGAAAAGCAGAAGGTCGTGACGGCGATAATCACGACACTAAACCAAATGTTGACCTGAAGCGACGCGAAGGCGATGCCAATGCTGAGGGCATCGATTGACGTTGCAATAGAAAGCATGAGAAGTTCTCGCCAATCGATGCGAGTAAACTCCTCCTCATCCTCTTCCTCGTCGTCCTCTGTAACAGCCTCACGAATCATGTTGCCGCCAATGAGGGCAAGCAGGCCGAAGGCAATCCAGTGATCGACGGGCGCTATGAGCCAGAGGAACTGCTGACCAAGGAAGTAGCCAATAACTGGCATACCGCCCTGAAAGAGCCCGAATGAGAGGGCCAGGATGAGAGCAAGACGCCAGTTGACCCTACGCATGCTCAGACCTTTGCAGATGGAGACTGAAAAGGCATCCATGGATAGGCCGACAGCAGTAAGGAAGAGTTCGAAAAAGCTCATGGGTGACGCTCGATTCTTGTAGATGACGTTGCTGAATGCACGGGCAACGCTACGCGCGGGAACGGTTTTGATGCTCGCCTGCACGATGACATCGTTAGGAGCAGGCGCGATGGTGCTGAGCCATGCTATCACGTTCAGGCAAACGATGCGTTTTAGCACAATGACTGTGTACGGATTGCGAAGGTCCTTCTCC
>CAJOKK010000128.1 GCA_905235165.1 uncultured Atopobiaceae bacterium
GCCCGCGTGGCGGCCGCTACGGACGCCACTACTAGGGGCGGGTGAGTCAGTTACCGTAGTCCTTTTTGACTCATTCTGTTTGCTGACGAGCAGAATGAGTCAAAAAGGACTACGGTAACTGACTCACCCGCCCCTAGTAGTGGCGTCCGTAGCGGCCGCCACGCGGGCCACGACCGCGGGCACGCGAACCGGAAAACATCGTGCGCGTGGGCTTCGAGGTCGAGCGCCCAGCCGGCGGAATGATGCGTCCCTCGTCATAGGCAAAGCCCGGCATATCCCACAGGGGTACGAGCTTGTGCGTAAAGTACTCAATCTCGCGCAAGGGCGTGATCTCGTCGGGTGCCACGAAGGTGTAGGCATGGCCCGTGGCGCCGGCGCGACCGGTGCGGCCAATGCGGTGCACGTAATCCTCTGGGTCCATGGGAACGTCGTAGTTCACCACGGCGTCGATGCCGCTGATATCGATGCCACGGCTCATGACGTCGGTTGCCACTAGCACCTGCACACGCCCGTCGCGAAAACGGGCAAGGGCCTTCTCGCGCGCCTCCTGCCGGCGGTCGGCATGCATGACGTCAACCTTGAAACCCTGCTCTTTGAGCACGCGCGCTGCGTCGTCAACGCGGTGCTTGGTGCGGCAAAACACGAGCACGCGCTCAGGCGCCTCGCCCTCGATGCCCTGGCCCTTGATGATGGCCTCAAGCAGCTGGGTTTTCTGCCCCTGCGTGACGGGGCACAGATGCTCCTCCACGGTATCGGCAGTCTCGCCCACGCGCGCAATCTCCACGGTCACGGGGTCGTGCAGCACGGCATCGATGGTGCCCTTGATGCTCGGCGGTATGGTTGCCGAGAAGAACAGGTTCTGCCTCTTGGCGGGCAGGGCCTGCATGATGCGGCGAACGCTCGGCCAAAAGCCCATGTCGAGCATGCGGTCCGCCTCGTCGAGCACGAGCACCCGTACCTGGCTAAGGTCAACGATCTTGCGATCCATAAGGTCGATGAGACGGCCCGGTGTGGCAACGAGAAGATCGCAGCCCCGTTGCAGCTGCTCAATCTGGCGGTCAAAGCGCGCACCGCCCATCACGATGACGGAGCGCTGGCCCGTGTGCTGGCAGACGACGGTGGTCACGCGCTCGATTTGCTGGGCAAGCTCTCGGGTGGGGGTCACCACGAGGGCAAGCGGGGCGCAGGGCACGTCGGGCGCCACGATGGGAGTGCTCGCGGAAGCCGCCCCCTTGCCGCGCCGACGCCTACGGCGGCGCCTGGGTTTCTCAGCGTCTGCCTCGTTCTTCTCGGCCTGGGGTGCTTCGGCCTTATCGGCAGCAACGGCTTCGCCCTGCGCGTCGTTCAGCTCGCGCAGGCCCGCAATGAGCTGCAGCGTGGGAAGTGCGAAGGCAGCGGTCTTGCCCGTGCCCGTTTGCGCGGAGGCCACGATGTCGCGGCCCTGCAGCGCCACGGGAATGGACTCGGCCTGAACGGGGGTGGGCTCTGTGAAGCCGAGGGATTCAACTCCGGCCAGTATCTGCTCGTTTAGCCCGAGCTCGGCAAATGTAGTAGTCATAGTGCCAGTATGTATCAACTGCGCGCGTGGGAGCAAAACCCCGCGAAAGACCCATGCCGAACGGTGGAAGGCGGCCGTGTAAGCGCGTTGGGCGGGGTTGGAGAGCACCTGCCGGCGAATGTGGATAAGAACGGTTGGCGGATGAAAGCGGGGGCCTCATAGCAAAAGGAGCCTCGCCTCTTGCTGGTCTTCTTCGCGACGGCTGCTGGAAAAAGGTTTCCGTCTATCGCAAATGAGCCGTTCGTGCGCGGTGTGTCTCGGCGTTGCGCTACCCTGAAAGCGGTATGTAACGTGGTAGCCCTACAAAAGGAAGGAAGCAGGACATGTCGCAGATTGCCGCACCGATCGACGCCACCCAGACCCCCGAGTGGAAGGCGCTTCAGGAGCATTTTGATGCCCTTCAGGCCGAGGGCATCAGCTTGAAGGATTGGTTTGAGGCTGACCCCGATCGTGTCAGCAAGCTTTCCTTCGACACTTCCGACCTGCACTTTGACCTCTCGAAGAACCTCATCACCGACGAGACCGTGAAGCTGCTCGCCGACCTCGGCCGTGCCGTGGGCCTGGAGGAGCGTCGCGCGTCCATGTATCGCGGCGACCACATCAACACCACCGAGGACCGCGCCGTGCTTCACACCGCGCTGCGCCGTCCGTCCGGCGAGGCGGGCTCGATCATCGTCGACGGCCAGGATGCCGTGGCCGACGTGAACGCGGTTCTCGACAAGATGTACGCCTTCGCCGAGCGCGTTCGCTCCGGCGAGTGGAAGGGCGTTACCGGCAAGAAGATCGAGACCGTCGTGTCCATCGGCATCGGCGGCTCCGACCTCGGCCCGGTCATGGTCTACGAGGGCCTGCGTCCCTACCTTGACGGTCCGGCCGTGCGCTTCGTCTCAAACATCGACCCGAACGACGTTGCCGAGAAGGTCAAGGGCCTCGATCCTGAGACCACGCTCGTGATCGTCGTCTCCAAGACCTTCACTACGCTCGAGACCATCACCAACGCCAAGATGGCTCGCTGGTGGCTGCTCGACGCTCTGCGTAAGCAGGGTGCCATCGACGATTCCGCCGAGAAGGAGGCCGAGGCCATCGCCAAGCACTTCGTCGCCGTCTCCACCAACCTCGAGCTCGTCGCCGAGTTCGGCATCGACCCCGAGAACGCCTTCGGCTTCTGGAGCTGGGTTGGCGGCCGTTACTCCGTCGACTCCGCCGTGGGCCTGTCGCTCATCCTCGCCTTCGGCAAGGACGTCTTCCAGGACTTCCTCAAGGGCTTCTATGACCTCGACCGTACCTTCGAGACCACGCCGCTCGAGAAGAACGTCGTCGCCCTCATGGGCCTCATCAACGTCTGGTACGTGAACTTCTTCAAGGCGGAGAGCCATGCCGTCCTGCCCTACGTGCAGTACCTGCACCGCTTCCCGGCCTACCTGCAGCAGCTCACCATGGAGTCCAATGGCAAGAGCGTCCGCTGGGATGGCACGCCCGTTACCACCGAGACGGGCGAGATCTTCTGGGGCGAGGCGGGCACTAACGGCCAGCACGCCTTCTACCAGCTCATCCACCAGGGTACCCGCATGATTCCGGCCGACTTCATCGCCTTCGCGAACAGCGCCAACCCCATCCAGTGCGACAACCAGGACGTGCATGAGCTCTTCTTGGGCAACTTCCTCGCCCAGACCAAGGCACTGGCCTTCGGCAAGACGGCTGACGAGGTGCGCGCTGAGGGCACGCCCGAGCAGATCGTGCCCGCCCGCGTCTTCACGGGCAACCGTCCCACCACGTCGATCTTCGGCGAGGCCCTGACCCCGCACGCGCTGGGCGAGCTCATCGCGCTCTACGAGCACATCACCTTCGTCGAGGGCACCGTGTGGGGCCTCGACTCCTACGACCAGTGGGGCGTCGAGCTGGGCAAACAGCTCGCCAAGCAGATCACGCCTGCCTTCCACGACGACGAGGCCCTGGCGAGCCAGGACGCCTCCACCAAGGCACTCATCGAGTACTACCGCAAGGTGCGTAAGTAACGCCTAACGCACAGCGACATCGCGGCAGCGAGGCCGGGGACCTTCGGGTTCCCGGCCTTTTTCGCGCCCGAATGAGTCAGTTACCGTAGTACTTTTTGACTCATTCGCTGTCCATCCTGTTTGCCCATAGCTTCAAATCATGTGATTCCTGATGGGTCTTTAGATGAAAAGCACTTACAAACAAGGTACCTATGCAGGTGTTTTGAGTTATAAAAGGTGTATGTGAAAGAAAACCGTATGGGTTTTGACGCACATGAGCGTAAAGGGAGAGGGAACAATGAGAAGAAAACGGTGCGTTCGCAAGCTTACGATACTGCTTGCGAGCTTCATGATGGCGCTTTTCGCCATGCCGGTGGTGGCGCAGGCGGGCGACAACGACTGGAGTCGATTTGACTCGAAAGAGTATCGCTGCACCGAAGATACCGAATGGAAAACCTGGAATGAGCGCCAGTTGACCGAGGACTACCTGACGATCATTATCGATCCGGGCGTCACCCTTCACATTCTCTACGGCATTAGTACCACGAAGAGCCTCCAGGTGTGTGGCGGTGGCACGCTCATTGTCGGTGAGTCCCTAAGGAACAACAACAACATGATTGGCTTCGCTGGCATCGGCGGTGACCCCGAGCGTCCCAACAGCGGCCATATCACCATCGGATCAGAAGGTGACGATGTCAGCACCACCGTGATCGCCTACGGCAGCCCTGGCGGCGCTGGTATCGGCGGCGGTGAGGGCGGCTCCGCCGGCGGCATCGACATCAAGGGAGACTCGAAGGTCTTTGCTTACGGCGGCATCGATGCAGCAGGCATCGGTGGCGGCAGGAACGGTTCCAGC
>CAJOKK010000129.1 GCA_905235165.1 uncultured Atopobiaceae bacterium
GGCAGTGAGGAGCGCAGGCGCGGCGGGAGCGAGGACTTGTCCGAGCGAGCGAAGCGAGCGAGTCCCGCAGCTGCCGCGCCGAAGCGACGAACGCCCTTGTCGCAGAGTTCGCACAGGGCCGCCCGCCCTCCGCGCTTCTCTCCCGGATGGGTCAAAAGGGGCTACGGTGACTGGCTCACCCTATCGGTTGTAGAACTCGTTCACACGTGACTGCGCCCATTCGCTTGCCTTGCGCTGTGCCCAGCGATCTCGCTCTGAGCAGATGGCCAGCATCTCGTCGGCAATCTGTTCGGGCGGCAAGGGGCCTGAGCTCTTGAGATAGGCGGTCATGCGTCGGATGGCGTTCTCGCTGCGAAGCTCGCCGGCAAGCACTTGGCCGAATTCCTCTGGGTAGCCCTTGTCGACGATGGCGCGTATCAGTTCGTCTTCTGGCGTCATGGTGAGTCCTAGGCGTGGGTGGGATGATGGTCGCGAAGCTTCTGCAGGCAGAGGGCGAACTCGCCCAAGGCAATGCGCTCGCGGTAGTCAGTCACGCGAATGAGGTCGGGGATATAGGATGAGCTGCGATCCTGCTTGTCCGTGAAGTATTCGGCCACCTCATCGTGAAGGGCATCCATGTCATCGAGCAGGTCAACGGCCACAAAGATGGCGTCGGGTGCGATGAGCGAGGTGTCGGCGGCAAGGATGGGGGAGATGATGGAGCGCATGCCCTCCTGGGTCCAGGTCTGGTCGTAAAGACGCTTGACACCATCCGTGCCATGAATCGCCGTGAAAAGGGGGCCCGTCTCTCCGGCAAAGTTCTTGCGACCCTTGAGAAGGCGTCCGTCCACCACGATGCCCTGTCCCGGATAGAGGTTGCCCGTCTGCTGAGCGTAGAGCACAAGCGTGTCGTAGGTGTCTTGGCTCACGTAGCAACCCACAGCTGCTGCATTGGCGTTGTTGTCAACAAAGACCTTGGTGCCATAGCGCTTCTCAAGCGTCTCGCCCAGATCGTAGTCAAAGATGCGCCGTCCGGCATCGGCAATCGTTCCCTCGTTTACGACGCCAGGCACCGCGATGCCGATGGCGTCGAGTTCGGAGGGGTTCCATCCCTTGAGGTGCAGCGTCGAGATGAGGTCGACGACGTCGCTCGGGTGGTGAACCGACTTGTTGACGCTGCCGTGCGAGACGACCTCGCCGCGCTGGTAGATGCGCCAGCCAATCCAAGACGAGCGCTCGAGCGCCACGGCGGAGACCACCAAGATCGTGGCGTCGTTCTTAAGGTCCCTCACGACGCGCAGGTCGGTCTCGTCGGTGGTGGAGAAGACCGTGCTGTCGGAAAGTACGTGCAGAACGAGCTTGAGCGCCTCTCCCGCGTTGTAGGAGGCGAAGACCTTGGCCGGAATCTCGACCACCGGAACGTCGGGAAAGGTCTCTGACACAGCCGCGCGTTGATAGCCGACCTGCGGTGCGAGCAGGATGGCGTCGTAGTCGTTTCCCGAGCGCTCCGCCTGGGCGAGGGGCATGGCGTCAAAGACATAGTCAAGATTGATGGCCTGCGCGATCTCGGTGAGGCGATTCGCGAACATGGCGGTGGTGAGGCCCGAGGTGCAACAGAGAAGCACGCGCGTCGTGCCAAAGAGGTCCTGCTCCTGCAGAACCTGCGCCATCTCGTCGAACAGCTCCTTGGCATGGTCGAGGTCAACGAGCTCGAAGTGCAGGAAGAACTTGGGGTCATCCGGGCTGTCGATATCGACGATGCTGAGCTCGATGACTTCGGGCATGTCTTCGAAGCTGTAGAAGTTGACCTGACCCACGGCCTTCTCGGTAGTCAGCGTGATGTGCTCGTCGTCGACGAGGGTGATGGTGCAGCCTGGTATCTCCTGTGCAAGCACGAAGTCGCGAAAGTCCGTGGTGAGCTGATTCATCGGCATCTCCTCATGGGGCTACGGTGCATCCTATGATAGCTGT
This sequence comes from uncultured Atopobiaceae bacterium, assembly GCA_905235165.1. Classification (GTDB taxonomy): domain Bacteria; phylum Actinomycetota; class Coriobacteriia; order Coriobacteriales; family Atopobiaceae; genus UBA1367. The sequence continues at coordinate 1,951 of CAJOKK010000129.1, forward strand.
CCGCTCACCTTTCAGTTCGCCCCAGTACCCGTCATTTACATTGGGAATGGGTATGATTCTCTCAGCGCTCCTTTACTTATGAGAGAGGGGAGCTCGTGCTTGAGCTTAAGGACATCAGGAAGTCGTATGTCACCGCTGGCTTTACGCAGGTAGCGCTTGACGGCGTCTCGCTGGCGTTTCGCGACAACGAGTTCGTTGCGGTGCTGGGTGCGTCCGGCTCGGGCAAGACCACGATGCTCAACATCCTTGGTGGCCTTGACCACGCCGACTCGGGCGACATCGTCATTAACGGCATCTCTACCAAAGGCTATAGCGACAAGGACTGGGATACCTATCGAAACCATCGCATTGGCTTCATCTTCCAGAGCTACAACCTCATTCCGCACCAGACGGTGCTCTCGAACGTCGAGCTGGCCCTGACGCTCGCCGGGGTGTCGTCTGCCGAGCGCCGCGAACGCGCGTGTGCCGCGCTTGAGCGCGTGGGCCTCTCCGATCACATCAACAAGCGCCCGAACCAGCTTTCCGGTGGTCAGATGCAGCGCGTGGCCATTGCGCGTGCCTTGGTGAACGACCCCGATATCGTGCTGGCCGACGAGCCCACGGGCGCGCTCGATACCGAGACGGGTATCCAGGTGATGGACCTGCTCAAGGAGATTGCCGACGAGCGCCTCGTCATCATGGTGACCCACAATCCTGAGCTGGCCGAGAGCTATGCGACGCGTATCGTGCGCCTGCAGGATGGCTCGATCGTCGACGATTCCGACCCCATCGTCGCGGCGCTCCCGGAGCGACCGACCGCAGCCTTCCCGCATCGCGACGAACCCAAGCGCCATGCCTCGATGTCGCTGCTTACGGCCCTGTCGCTTTCCTTCAACAACCTCATGACCAAGAAGGGCCGTACCTTCATGACGGCCTTCGCCGGCTCGATCGGCATCATTGGCATCGCTGCCATCTTGGCCCTCTCCAACGGCGTGAACGACTACATCGCCAAGACCGAGGAAGACACGCTTGCGAGCTATCCGCTCACCATCACCAAGAGCAGCTTTGACCTGACCAGCCTCATGATGGCCCGCATAGACAGCCCTGACTCTGACGCGGACAACGACAAGCGGCTCATCAAGCAAAGCTCGGTCATGAGTGACATGTTTGCCCAGGTGAAGAGCAATGACCTCAAGTCCTTCCGAACCTTTCTCATGAGCAAGGACTCGGGCATCGACAACTACGTCAACAGCGTGCAGTACTCCTACGGCATTCAGCCGATCATATACAAGGCGGGCTCGTCCCAGGAGGTCACGCAGCTCAATCCCTCGCCCATGAACAAGGCCTTTGGCAGTGGCTTTGCGAGCTCGAGCTTCATGGGCGGGTCTTCGATGTCGTCCTTCAACGAGTTGGTGGACGACGAGCGCCTGCTCAGCCAGTCGCTCGAGCTGGTTGATGGCCGCTGGCCGCAGTCCTTCGACGAGGCGGTCCTCGTCTTGGGTCCCAATGGCGCCGTAACTGACTACACCCTTTACAGTCTGGGCGTCTATGACATCAAGGTCATGGATGACATGACTACCAAGGCGCTGAGCGGCGAGGAAGTAACGGTTCCTGACGCCTATCAGCCCTTCTCCTACGATGACGCACTCTCGATGCACTTCACGGTGCTACCGGCGGCCAAGCTCTATCGAAAGAATGTCGAGCAGAACACCTGGACCGACATGAGTTCTGATAGCAGCTACCTGCGCACGGCGCTCGCGTCGCAAGACGCGATCGACTTGCAGGTGGTGGGCGTGGTCAAGCAACGCGAGGGAGGCGGCAGCGCGACGGTTCCCGAGGGAATCGGCTATCTGCCCTCCTTGACCTTGCAGCTCATGGAGAACGCGCAGGGCTCTGACATCGTGAAGGAGCAGCTTGCCAACTCCTCGCGGGACGTGTTTACGGGCGAGACCTTTGAGGATCTCAAGAAGCGGGAGAATCGCGACTTTGACCTCAAGGACGCATTCAAGGTGGATGAGGATGCCCTGCGCCAGGCCTTCTCCTTCGATGCGAGCGCCTTCAGCAACCTGGGGGAGGGTATGGACCTCTCGAGCCTCGACCTCGAGTCTGCCTTCTCTGACCTTGACCTTTCCGACGCCGATCTCTCGAGCATGGACTTCTCGAGCATGGACTTCTCAAACATGGATCTCTCGGGTGTCGACATGAGCTCGCTTTCGCAGCTCTTTGACGCCGACTCGATGCGCAGCGCCATGACCTCGATTCCTGCCTACACCGGGCAGGGGCTTGACGCGGATGCTGTCCTGCCTGACTTTGACCTGGAATCGATTCTGGCTCCCGCGGCGGGCAAGCTTGTTGACGGCTTTGCGGACTGGGTAGTTTCCTCTGGCGTGCTCGGAGGCTCGGATGGCACGATTGACGCGGTGCGTCAGCGACTACCTCAAGACCGATGAGGCCCGCGCGACCCTCTCGTCGCTGGAGAAGGAGCTGACTTCCCTCATTGGTCCCGAGAGGGCAAAGGCCGTTACAGATGCCGTGGAGAAGTACTTCGTTGAGGAGCTGGCTCCCTACCTACAGGGCGCGTTTGAGAAGCTTGACCCGGCTACGGTGACGGAAGAGGAGATCCGTGCGATTCTCGACGGCGCTCCGACGCTGGACCTCAAGGCCCTGGGCGAGCTGGCCGGCATCGATGCCATCATGGAGGCTGCCAGCAAGACGGCCAATGAGCTCTCGACCGACTTCGCCGCATTCATCATCGCCAACCCGTCCCTCGTCTTGGGCGACGGGGAGAACGACCCCGCCAGCTACGGTGAGGTGGTCGAGCGCTATCTCAACACTGATTCTGCGCGCTCCATCGTCGATGGCCTGGGCAATTCCTTTGGCACCCAGGTGCAGCAGAGCGTTACGAGTGCCGTGACAAGCTCAATGCAAAGCTACCTCGCCAACGACCTCACGCCCTATTTCACGAATGTGCTGTCGCAGCAGATGGAGGGCATCGGCGAGAAGCTTGGGGCCGAGCTTGGCAAGGTATTTCTCACGCAGATGACCTCCCAGATGTCGGGCCTCTCGAGCCAGCTCGGTTCGGCTCTCTCCACACAGATCAGTTCCCAGATGGGCGACCTCTCCTCATCGCTCTCCGATGCCTTCACCTTGGACGAGAGCGCCTTCACCAACGCCTTCTCCATCGATACCGCCGCCTTTGCCAATGCCATCCAGTTCAACATGACCCAGGACGACCTGCGCTCGCTGCTCACCAACCTCATGAATGCCGATGAGCTTTCCTACGAAGCAAACTTGAGCAAGCTGGGCTATGGCGAGAAGGACAGTCCCGAGCTCATCTCCATCTATCCCAAGGACTTCGAGGCAAAGGAGGAGGTCCTCAAGATCATCGACGCCTACAACGACCGCATGGTTGCCGCGGGCAAGGAAGACTCCGCCATCCAGTACACCGACATCATGGGTATGCTCATGAGCTCGGTGACCGACATCGTGAACACCATCTCGCTCGTGCTGATTGCCTTCGTCTCCATCTCGCTGGTGGTGAGCTCCATCATGATCTCCATCATCACCTACATCTCGGTGCTGGAGCGCAAGAAGGAGATTGGCATCCTGCGCGCCATGGGCGCCAGCAAGTTCAACGTGGCGAACATCTTCAATGCCGAGACGGTGCTTGAGGGCCTCTTTGCCGGCGTCTTGGCCGTGGCGGTGGTCTATGCCGTTTCGGTCCCGGTGAACGAGCTGGTCTATCGTCTCAAGGACGTGCCGAACATCATGCAGCTCAAGCCCGAGAATGCCCTTGCCCTCATCGCCATCAGCGTGTTTCTGACGCTCGTGGCCGGCATCATCCCGTCATCGGCCGCAAGCCGTCGCGACCCGGTCGAGGCTCTGCGCAGCGAGTAGTGCCGGCGTTTCGGTGCGCGCTTCGAGGGCTTGCTTACTCGCGCTCCCGCGCCTTGCGCTCCTCCTCTTGCAGGGCCGCGCGGAAACCCTCGAGGGGGTCAAAGGGGATGAAGATTTTCGCGCGCTCCGAAAGGGGCATGCGAGGGTGACCGTAGTGCAGGTCGAGGGAGGAGCCAGCCTTCTCCTTGCCTGCGTCGTCGTGTGTCGCCTTAGCCACAGCGGTGCCCTCCGATCTGCTCGTTGCGTTCCCGGGCCGTGGCCTGGGGGAGAAGGTCCATACCCCTGAGCATGGCGTTCTTGCCGAACTTCTCGCGTACGGCGTTCACGGCCTCGAGCCGGCGGCGCTCCCTGGCCTCTGCCTCGGTGTCCGCAAAGAGGTCAAGCTGAAGCCCCGCGGCGTCATCGGCCACCACACCGCCGAAAGCGATGTTGATGCGGCGCACGGGACGCTCGTGATTGGCCACGCGGGCAAAGAGGGCCACGAGCTCGCGCTGGATGGTCGTGCGCGAGTTCGTGGGCGCGACGAAGCTGGCTGTGCCGTTGTCGAAGGTCATGGTGCGGCGCCAGTAGCCGCCGTGGTCATTCGTGCCCATTTGCGCGGCGGCAGCACGAGCGGCCGCGCGCTCCTCGCTCGTGGCGCTGTAGGCGAGGGCGAGGTTGACCGAGTGGGCAACGAGGCCCTTCTCAACGAGCTGCAGGACGAGCGTGTCGGTCATCTCCTTGGCGATGAGCAGGGCGTCGTCGTAGGCGTAATCGTGGGCGAGGACCTGGCCATTCGAGATGGAATGCGACTGGCTGCGGTAGCCCTTGATGTCGGCGATGGTTACGGGCTCGATACCCCAGGCGTGGTCGATGAGGATCTCTGCGTCGATGCCGAAGGCCCGGTAGATTGGCTCGGTGGGGGAGAGGGCGAGCTGGCCCATGGTGTGGATGCCCAGTTCGGCCAGGCGGCGCTCCGTGCCGGGGCCGACCCGCCAGAAGTCCGTGAGCGGCCGGTGGTTCCAGAGCGTCTCGCGGTAGCTTACCTCGTCGAGCACGCCGAAGAAGTCGCTCGCGTGCTTGGCCGTGATGTCGAGCGCGATCTTCGCGAGGTAGAGGTTGGTGCCCAGGCCGCAGGTCGCCGGGATGCCCGTCCTCGCCGTGACGTCGGCACGGATCTTCTCGCCGAGCTCACGCGGCGTGCAGCCGTAGAGGTCGAGATAGGGCGTGACGTCCATGAAGGCCTCGTCGATGGAGTAGACGTGGATGTCGTCGGCGCTGATCCAGCGCAGGTACACGCCGTAGATCTCGGCCGACTTCTGGACGTAGCGCGACATGCGCGGTGGTGCGATGATGGTCTGCGTGCGCAGCTCGCTCGCTCAAAAAGCCGGCAGCGATTGCGCACGCCCTTGGCCTTGAGGGAAGGGGAGACGGCAAGGCAGATGGTCTTGTCGGTGCGCGACTCATCGGCCACCACGAGGTCAGTCGTCATGGGGTCGAGGTCACGGTCCGTACATTCGACCGAGGCATAGAAGCTCTTGAGGTCGATGCAGAGATAGCTTTTCTGGCGGGTATCAGTGTTCATGCGAACAAGTGTACCACTGTGCGAGACGCCGCCCTCCGCCGTGTCGCGAAGCCTGCCGAGGGGCTAGGCGCGATAGACGATGGTCTGGGCGAGCTTGTCGGCTGCTTCTTGCCCCTGGATCTGGGCAACGAGCGCCAGGCCGAAGTCAATGGCGGTGCCCATGCCACGGCTGGTGGTGACGTTGCCGTCCACGACGACGCTCTCGGTCTTCAGGAGTGCGCCGTGCTCGACGAGCGTGTCGCCGCAGCTGGGGAAGCAGGTGGCATGGCGTCCCTCGAGCAGGCCGAGCTCGGCCAGGATGGTCGGGGCGGCGCAGATGGCGGCTACGGGCTCGCCGGCCTCCATGCGACGGCGCAGCTCGGCGATGAGTGGCTCGCAGGCGGCGAGGTTGGGCGTGCCGGGAATGCCGCCCGGCAAGACGATGAGGCCGTAGTCGGAGAAGCTGAAGTCCTTCTCGGTGATGGAGCGATCGCAAATGACGCTTACCTGATGGGACGAGGTGACCGTGCGATCGGCCTTAATGGACACGGTGTCGCAGGCGATCTTTGCGCGATACAGCAGGTCGACGACGGTAAGTCCCTCGATCTCCTCAAGACCGTCGGCGAGAAGTACGGCAACACGCTCAGGGTTCAGGTAGCTCGACATGCTCGTTCCTTTCGTGCGTTGCCGTCGCATCGCGGGTCGTGCGTGCTCCGGCAGGGCTTTGTCGTAATAGCCTTCATGGTAGCGCGAATCGCAATTTCTGATGTTGGGGA
>CAJOKK010000130.1 GCA_905235165.1 uncultured Atopobiaceae bacterium
CAGAAAAGGCCAACAACATGGGCGAACAACGGCAACACGAAGCTCATAGCAACTTCAAAACTCGAAGGTCAGCTGGAATGAGTCAATTACCGGAGACCCCTTTAGCTCATCCGGGACGGGGCGGTTTTCGGCGGGGTCATATCCCGCATGCAGCTGACGGGTCGTAAACCCAAGCCCTTGCTTCTCGAACGCCTTGTAAGTCATACACGTCCCTATCGTCAGCCCACAAAGAGCGGTGGCTCATACTTGTCGTGCGGAACAGGGTCGGGGAAACCGCCCTTGGGATAGCCGAGGCTCGCGTGAGCACGAATCGAATAGTCGTCGCCAAGCTTCCAGTCAGACAAGATCTGCCGCGAGCGCTCGGTGACGAAGTAATCCGTCGCCACGGAGTCAATGACGGAGCCCACATCGTAGTTGCGAGCGATCAGGCAGAGGTTGTTCGACATGATATAGGCGTCGGCCTCGGCAAACTCGAACTCCTTCGGGCTAAAAAGGTAGACGACAACCGGCGCGTCATAGAAGGAATTAACCGTATCGTCCGTAGCCAGGTCCTCATCGGTAATCTTGCGGTAGTCCGTCCCTTCGGGAAAACGCTCCGGCCACCAGAAGCGATTCGTCACCGCGTGGCGAAGCTTGCCCAGGTAGTCGTTGATCTCGCGATCCTTGCAGACTACCATGCGCAGCAGCTGCTTGTTGCCCGCATTGGGAGAGTAATAGGCCTCCTGGACGATCTTCTCAACAAGGGCGTCCTCGATGGGACGGTCCTCGTAGGCACGAATAGACCTGCGCTCCTTGAACACGTCGATGATGTCACTCATGATGCCTCCTTCTGCTTCGGCTGCGGTTCCCTCTGGGTAATGCTAACGCGCCCACGGGGCAGGTGCTCACGCAGACTCCGTAGCCGACACGAGCGAACGGCCCGGCGGCAAGACGGCGGACGGCCGCGACGGGCGGCCTCGCTAGGCCACGGCCTTCTTGTAGCGCAGGACGTAGCCCGTCATCAGGTCAAAGAGAAAACCGCAGCCCAAAGACAGCAAGGCGATCAAGACGCCGCCGATGACGAGCAGGTCTGCCCGATTGAGGCCAAGGCCCGTGAAGACGATCTCGCCGAGACCGCCGGCGCCGATCTTGGCGGCCAAAGTCGCGCTCGCGATGACCTCGACCAGCGCCGTGCGCACGCCGGCGAAGATGAGCGGCAGCGCCAAGGGTACGCGCACCTTCCAGAGCACCTGACGCTCCGTGAGGCCGATGCCGCGTCCGCACTCGGTCATGAAGTCCGGGACCTGGCGAAAGCCGGCGATCGTGTTGAGCAACACGGGCGGCACCGCAAGAATCGTGAGCGCCACCACGGCCGGAAGCACGCCCGTCCCCATAATGGGGATGAGCAGGACCAGGATGGCCAAGGAGGGCACGACGCGCAGCATCTGGAAGGGCACGGTGAGCAGGCGCTCGCTCTTGTCACTCTTGGAGGCGAAATAGCCCAGCGGAATGCCGATCAGGCAGGCGACGACAAGGGCGCACAGGCTGATGAGCAGGTGGTCCTGGAGCTGCACCAAGATGTCTTGCCAATTGTCCTGGAGGTAGCCAGCAAGGTCATTCCACATGGCCCGTCGCCTCCTCCAACTTACGCGAACTGTGCTTCTCCAGACCCTTCAAGGCAGCGTTGACGAGGATGGCGAGGCCGGCGGAAAGCAGGCTTCCCCAGAGGACCTTGACCATGTTCATGGTGCGCAGACCCTCGAAGAGCAAATCGCCCAGGCCGCCCGCGTTGATCGCCGAGGCGATGGTGGAAATGCCGATGGTGGAGACGACGGCGAGGCGGATGCCGGCATAGAGGGCCACGCGGGCGAGCGGCAACTGCACCTTGAAGAGCGTCTGCAGGTCGGTAAGGCCGATGCCGCGCGCCGCCTCCACGATGGCCGGGTCCACCTCGTCGATGCCGGTGAGGAAGTTGCGCAAGAGCAGGTACTGGTTGTAGGTCACCAAGACGACGATCGCCGTGCGCTCGCCCAGACCCGTAAGGGGGATGAGCAGGGCGAAGAGCGCCAACGACGGAATCGAGTAGATGACGGAGAAGACCTGGACCAGCGCATAGCCGAGCTTGGGAAACTTCACGGAGGCGATCGTGAGAAGCGCCGCCAGCACCAGCGAGATCGCCATCGTGACCAGCGTCAGCTTGGCCGTCTGCAGAAGCGGGAGCAAGATCTTGTCGGGATGCTGCAGCAGGTAGTCGATCATAGCTCCAGCGCCTTCCAGAACTGCTCCTGCTCGCGTGCCGAGCTGATGAGCGTGTTGACGAAGTCGTCGGCGGGATTGCGCACGATCTCGGCAGGAGCGTCAAACTGCAGCAGCTTGCCCTCGTTCATGATCATGACGCGATTGCCCAGCTTGAAGGCCTCGTTGATGTCGTGCGTCACGAAGAGGAAGGTCTTCTTGGTGCCATCGTGCAGGCGCTTGAGCTCGTTTTGCAGGTTGAGGCGAGTGATGGCGTCGATGGCACCGAAGGGCTCGTCGAGCAGCATGATCTTCGGGTCGGTGACAAGCGCGCGGGCAAGGCCAATGCGCTGCTGCTGGCCACCGGAGAGCTGCGCGGGGTAGCGGTCGCGAAACTCTTTCGGCTCCAGGCCAACCATCTCGAGAAGCTCGTCCACACGCGCGTCGATGCGCTCCTTGTCCCACTTCAAGACCTTGGGGATGACGGCGATGTTGTCCTCGATCGTCATGTGCGGAAAGAGGCCAACCTGCTGGATCACATAGCCCATGCGCCGGCGCACGACCACCTCGTCGACGGTGGAGATGTCTTCCCCGAAGAGGACGACCTGCCCTTCCGTCGGCTCGATGAGGCGGTTGGTCATCTTGAGCAGCGTGGTCTTGCCGCAACCGGACGAACCGAGGATGGTGATGAACTCACCCTCGTCCACCGTGGCGCTCACGTGGTCGACCGACGGCAGCGTGCTGCCCTTGTAATGCTTGGTAAGTGAGCGGTACTCGATCGCCCTCATCTATCAACCGTCCTTATTGTGGCTGGCACGCGCGCAGGCGCTTCCTGAGCGCCGACCCCTGCCCTAGAAGTTGTCCTTGATGCTGTCCCAGTACTGCTTCGCGACGTCCTCGTACTCCTGCTTCTCAACGTCCACCTTCGCGTTCAGCGCGGTGACGGTAGCCGTGTCGAGCGTCGCGTCGACCTTGTTGAGAATATCGGCAATCTCGGGGTGCTCGGCCAGCACGCTGTCGCGCACGACGGGCGCGAGGTTGTAGGGCGGCCAGCAGTGCTTGTCATCCTCGAGCAGCACGAACTTGTCGGTCTGCGAGAGCTGGCCCTCGGTCGTGTAGGCCGGAGAGGCGTCAGCCTCGCCCTTCCCGACGACCTCGTACTTGAGGCCATTGTCGTAGACCTTGGTCGACTTCCAGTCGAAGGGACCGTAGGCCTTGGTCAGCGCGGGGATCCCGTCGTCGCGCTCGTCGAACTCTCCCTGTGAGGCAAAGCGAATCTCCGAGGCATGCGCCTGCAGGTCAGAGATGGTCTTGATGCCCAGCTTGTCAGAGATCTCCTTGCTGACGAAGATGCCCTGGCCGTCATTTGCCTGGGCGTAGTCGAGCCAGGTCAGCTTGAACTTGTCCTCGTAGCCGGCCTTGACCATCTCATAGACCTGCTCGGGATCGGTCTCAAGGTCTTCTTGCAGGATGGAAAGCAGACCCGTGCCGGTGTACTCCGGATAGAGGTCGATCTCGTCGCTCACGATGCTCTGGTGGATAAGGGAAGAGGAGATGTCAAAGGTGCGCGTCACCTCGAAGCCGGCGTTCTCGAGCGCGAGCGCATAGACCTCCGAGACGATCTCGTTCTCGGTGAAGTCCTTCGAGCCGACCCGAATGCTGGCACCAGCTTGACCTGCACCATCCTTGGAAGAACCGCAGCCCACAAGGGAGGCAACCACGAGAAGGGCCATCACAAACGCTGCCACACGTGAACGCTTCATATCTCTCACCTTCCGTCTTACAAGCGGAATCGAACCTTCGCCACAACGGCACGCGGCGAATTTCCGCGCATAGTATCACACTATTCCTATCAGGTCACTAGGTTTTAATTTAACGGCCACGAGGACTCGGAGGACGGATCAAGGAGCCAGTCGCCGCGGCCCTTCTTGACCCGTCCGGGAGAGCGGCGCGGAGGGCGGGCGGCCCTGTGCGAACGTTCTGCGACAGCGAGGAGCGCAGGCGCGGCGGGAGCGAGGACTTGTCCGAGCGAGCGAAGCGAGCGAGTCCCGCAGCTGCCGCGCCGGCGCGACGAACGCCCTTGTCGCAGAG